>JAPHSW010000204.1 GCA_026196615.1 Gammaproteobacteria bacterium
ACGTTCAACCAGAGTTCGCATAATCTGACTACTGACACTGACACCACGAATTTCTTCAATTTCACCCCGAGTAACAGGCTGACGATACGCCACCAAAGCCAAAGTTTCTAACAATGCACGCGAATATTTTTGAGGGCGCTCTTCCCATAATCGAGAAACCCAGGGAGCCACATTTTGAGTCACCTGGAAACGAAATCCACTGCTAACCTCAATTAGTTCAACGCCTCTGGTTTGATAGTCCTTCATTAGTTGATCAATTGCCTGACGAATCGTATTTTTATCTACATTCTCATTCTCTGGAAAAAGGCTTAATAACTTATCAATAGAAATGGCTTTAGAGGCAGCCATAATCGCTGCTTCAACAATATGTTGAATACTTTCAGGAGAGTGAATATGCACTTTAACTGGCTTTGAAACTTCTGACTGCGCACTAGAAAGTTCCTTCAAAGACGCCAAAATATCAGGATCATTAATGGCTGAATTACTTGCTTGTTGAGAGCCTTCCGCTAGTAAAGAGTCTTCAACTTGTGAAGAGCCATCAGCTGGTAAAGAGTCCTCAACTGGTATAGAGCCATCAGCTGGTAAAGAGTCCTCAACTGGTATAGAGCCATCAGCTGACTGTGACTCCACAGTGCTTGCAGTGTCTTCAGTACTCAAAGAATCATCTGTATTTAAAGATTCATCAGAATTTTGAAGCTCATTATTAATCTCATTTTTTTTAGAGTCATCACTCATTTTTATTTCTCATTCCTAAATAGCAAATCAAAAGACTCAAGTGTCAAATGAACTATCGTTTATGGCAATTTCTGCTGCTTCTGCACCCTCATTATCTAAAGCACTCCCAGATAGAGGTTTAACATGAATAGCACCATAAGTTTCAGATTGAACGATTTCCAGCAAGCGTTGTTTACTCAGCTCAAGGATAGCTAAAAAGGTCACAACCACTCCCCCTCTTCCTTCCTCGTACGAAAACAAAGAAGTAAAGCGAGTAAATCCCTGACTCCCTACTTTTTCCAGAACGATACTCATCCGCTCTCTAACAGATAATGTTTCTCGTTCAATATTGTGATGGGTAAACATCGAAGCTCGTTGCATTACATCTTTTAGAGCCAGCATCAGTTCTTTCATACTAATATCAGGCTGATGTGCAGGCGAAGTGTAATCTATCTTCGCAGACACAGGAAAAACATCTCTTCCCATTCTGGGCAGCTCATCAATATCCATAGCCGCTTTTTTGAAACGTTCATATTCTTGCAGTCTGCGAATAAGCTCAGCTCTTGGATCAGCTTCATCATCCTCTTGAGTTTCAATACGTGGCAACAACATTCTAGATTTTATTTCTGCCAACATAGCAGCCATAACCAAATATTCAGCGGCTAATTCAAACTGAAAGTCCTGCATCAATTCTACATATTTAACATACTGCTCTGTAATTTCTGCAATGGGAATTTCCAGAATATCCAGATTTTGACGTTTAATGAGATAAAGTAATAAATCCAGTGGGCCTTCAAAGGCTTCCAGAAAAACTTCCAGAGCTTCGGGTGGGATGTACAGATCTTTTGGCAACTCCGTAACAGGAGCACCTTGCACATAGGCAAAGGGCATTTCTTCCTGTTGAGGCGCCTTCTCTTGTTGAATATTTTGCTGGTTCTCTTGCAAATTCTCCTGTAAAGAGTCTTGCTGAGAATCTTCTACGGGTGTGTTACTCACTTATATTCTCAATATGCCATCTCAAAATATCAATCCCCAAATACTTCCCTATTATTAAGCCCTGATAATTGAACTATCGGTACTGAATACCAATCGCCTGGCGAACCTCATCAAGGGTATCACTGGCCAAATCAGAAGCAAACTCACGACCTTCAGCAACAATATTACGAACTAAAGCACGATTTTCAGTAAATTCTTTTGCTCTTTCCTGAATGGGTTTCAACTCATCTTGCACCGCATCAATAATAGGTCGTTTACATTCCAGACAACCAATACCCGCAGTAGTACAACCTTCTTGCACCCAGTTTTTAACTTCGTCATCAGAATAGACTTCATGTAATTGCCAAACAGGGCATTTTTTTGGATCACCGGGATCGGACAAACGCACTCGATTGGTGTCCGTTGGCATTTTACGCAATTTCTCATCAATGGTTTCCATATCATCTCGTAATGAAATGGTATTGCCATAAGACTTAGACATTTTTTGACCATCAAGACCAGGCATTTTTGATGCTGCGGTGAGCAATGCCTGAGGTTCTGGCAGGATAATCTTACCTGCTCCTTCGAGATAGCCAAACAGACGTTCTCTATCACCCATAGTGATGTTTTGCTGTCCTTCTAATAGCGCTTTGGCTGTTTCCAGTGCTTCATGATCACCTTGCTCCTGGAATCGATTGCGCAATTGCTTATACAGCTTTGCCTGTTTTTTACCCATTTTTTTAATGGAATTTTCAGACTTTTCTTCAAAGTCTGCTTCACGACCATAAATATGGTTAAAACGACGAGCCACTTCACGAGTCAATTCCACATGAGCCACCTGATCTTCACCCACAGGAACCAGCCCTGCACGATAAATAAGAATATCAGCGCTTTGCAGCAAGGGATATCCTAAAAAACCATAAGTCGATAAATCTTTTTCTTTAAGTTTTATTTGCTGATCTTTAAAGGAAGGCACACGCTCAAGCCAGCCCAAAGGTGTCACCATGGACAGTAATAAATGCAACTCAGCATGCTCGGGCACCTGAGATTGAATAAAGATTTTTGATGACCCTGGATTCACACCTGCAGCCAACCAGTCAATCACCATTTCCCAGGTATTTTCTTCAATATTCTCTGTTTCTGCATAATGGGTTGTTAGTGCGTGCCAGTCAGCCGCAAAAAACAGACAGTCATATTCATGTTGTAACTTAGTCCAGTTTTTTAAAACCCCATGATAATGCCCCAAATGAAGCTGACCTGTCGGTCTCATGCCTGACAAAACTCGTTGCTGGTGAATCGGTACGACCAAAATTGACTCCACTTTTTATAGAAAAATGTATAAAATTTATAAATCGATTAGATTGAAATAGTTATTAAATTATTTCAAGCCAATGGATATTCCAAGTTCAAGTAAACGCACAACAATAACTTCAAATTCTAATCCCGAAATTATTGATAACATATAAAGCATGTAGCTAATAATAGGTAATAATAATAGCCCTATTACACCAGAAATCATTAAAGCAATAACAATAAAAAGCCCATAAGGTTCAATTTTACTATATTTCTGGTGCAGATTGAGTGGAAGGAGTCCTGATAATATTCGACCACCATCAAGAGGAAGAATGGGAACTAAATTTAAAACTCCTAACAATATATTAATAAACATTCCAGCTATAGACATATACAAAAAGAATAAACTAAGCAGTGAACGGCTATCATGAAAAAATAGGCTTACATATAAAAAAACAGACCACAAAAAAGCCATAATAAAATTACTGGCCGGACCTGCCAGAGCAACCCACACCATATCTTTTTTTGGATTCTTTAATTTTCTTGCATCCACAGGCACTGGCTTTGCCCAGCCAAAAGCAAAACCAGTAAAAGTAATCATCAATGCAGGTACCAGGATAGTCCCAACTGGATCAATATGTTTAAAAGGGTTAAATGTTAAACGACCAAGCAACCTCGCGGTTGAATCCCCTTTTCTATCAGCCATCCAGGCGTGAGCAGCTTCGTGCAAAGAAACAGCCAAGAGCACAGGAAGTATCCAGATTGTAATTTTTTGTATTGTTGCTGCATCCATCGGGAGATTATATCATATCTGTAAAAAGCGATTTAACTACTAAAAAGATCAAAGAACTCTTAGTCCGAAACCTTTACTCAAAGGGGGTTACATCTCCCAAGCCCTTGCGTACAACCACAGGTACATCTTCTTCAAAATCGATCACAGTAGTCGCTTCAAATCCACAAAAACCACCATCAATAATTAAATCCAGTTGGTGTTCCAACGCATGACGAATTTCATAGGGATCAGTCATAGGCATATCATCATTAGGCAGGATTAAAGTAGAACTTAGTAATGGTTCACCCAATTCTTCAAGTAGTGCCTGCGCAATGGCATTTTCAGGAATACGAATGCCAATTGTCTTACGTTTTGGATGCATAAGTCGCTTTGGTAATTCTCGAGTCGCTTTTAGAATAAAAGTATAAGCACCAGGAGTATGTGCTTTAAGTAAGCGATAATGTGAGTTATCAGTCTGAGCATAGGTACTGATATCAGAAAGATCACGACACACTAGAGTGAAATTATGTGCTTTATCCAATTGCCTTATTTGACGAATTTTATCCATTGATTGCTTATCGCCAATACGACAGCCTATGGCATAACCTGAATCCGTTGGGTAAACGATCACGCCTCCTTTACGAATAATATCAACAGCTTGACGAACCAGCCTGGCTTGTGGGTTTTCATCATGTATTTGAAAAAACTGGCTCATTTACTTCATTCCATCAATTAAATAGTGAAACATTATTTTTAAATTACTGCTCTGAAATAGTATTTAAAAATTACTATTAAGAACTTAAAGAAATAGATCCCAAACAGGTTTACATTTTGGCGGTAGTTCTGCCAATCGACCTAATTTTATCCATGGGAATGCAGGATCATGAAAATCAGACCCAGATGATGCATACAAATCAAAATCATCCGCATGACAGGCCATAGTTTTCATTTCATTGACATCATGACTGCCTGATACCACTTCCATTGCCTGACCGCCCGCACTAACAAAATCCTTAATTAATCGCCTTAATTTGGTACGAGTTAACTTATATCGAGCTGGGTGAGCAATCACTGCGACTCCACCAGCACCGGTTATCCAACTCACTGCTTCATCCATTGTTGCCCAATCACCTATGACATGACCGGGTTTATTATTCACCAAATAGTGCTTAAACACTTTTCTCACATTTTTTGCGTAACCGGCATCCACTAAAAAATTAGCAAAGTGCATTCTGCCCAGCATTTTCCCACCTGAAAATCGTTTAGCACCTTCATAAGCGCCTTCAATGCCTGCTTTTTCTAATTTTTCTGCTATTTCTTTAGCACGCGATTTCCGAAAATTTTGTAAACGCTGAATACCAGCTTCTAAAGGCGGATAAGCTGGATCAAAATTTAAGCCGACAATATGAACCGTTCTTTTATCCCAGGTAACCGACAACTCAATACCATTAATAAAACGAATGCCTGCTCCAAGAGCACTTTGACGGGCTTCATCAAGGCCATCAGTTCCATCATGATCAGTCAGCGCCAGTACTTCAACCCCAGCTTCAGCAGCAAGGGCCACAAGTTCTGAAGGTGATAATCGACCATCAGAAGCAGTTGAATGAGTATGGAGATCTATTTGCATATTTAGCGAGTATTCTCTCTAGAAAGAGTACAGTTTCACAAAACCATTAATTTTAACCTATTTTCAACGGTAATATTATCTTTTCATTGAATTTTTTAGAAAATACTGGGTCATACATAGTCCGACCAACTTAAAAAGTTGTTCTAATAGAATTATAATGTCAGAATGTTCGCCATTCGACTTAATTAAAAAAAGCCAGAAACGGTATTATTAATACAATTCTAGCTTCAAAAAATAACAGGATTTTACCTACTTATCGCTATGTTAAAATTTATTTATGACTTTTTACCCATCATCATTTTTTTCGGAACTTATAAACTTACCAATAATGATATTTATGCAGCAACCACTGCAGCCATTATTGCAACAGTAATCCACTCTGCCATCCAGTGGTACATGCACAAGAAATTGGAAAACCAGCATATTATTAATCTTGTCGTCATTCTCTTTTTTGGTGGCCTCACTTTACTCTTTCATGATGACACTTTTATTAAATGGAAAGTAACAGTAATCAACTGGATCTTTGGGTTGGTATTATTAGGCAGCCAATTTATCGGTAAGAAAAACATCATTCAAAGACAATTGGATCAATCCATTCAGCTACCAGCTCCCATCTGGTTTCGACTGAATATGATGTGGGTTTCCTTTTTTATGTTTTGTGGCCTGCTTAATATATATGTTGCTTTCTTTTATGGTGCTCACCTGACAGAAGAAATTCGCCAGGAGATATGGGTGGAATTTAAATTGTACGGAATGCTTGGCTTAACATTTGCCTTTATGATCTTTCAGATATTTTATCTACAGCGCCACATCCTCATTGAAGAAAAGGTTGATGAAGAACCTAATGACACACTTGAAAACAAGGAAAAAATTTAATGCTCTATGCCATTATTGCCAGCGATATTGAAAATAC
>JAPHSW010000141.1 GCA_026196615.1 Gammaproteobacteria bacterium
CATCACCGTCCATATCCGCATCACCAGAACCGTCGCCCCAACCATTACCATAGCCATTGCCATAAGCATTGTTGTTCATGTCGTATGCACCATTGCTATTCCAGTTAGTGTTGCTGTTTCCATCACCCATAGGGTTCCAAGAATCAGCAGAAACAGCCATAGAAGCAGTAGTAGCAGCGATTGCTGCAGCAATTAGTAGTTTTTTCATTTTATACTCTCCAATATTTATATATGAATTATTTAATGTGTTTACATGTACTGTTGGATTGATAATAACAAAACTAATTTGTTGCTAGTGTTTTGCTCTTCAATCTCTTTATCTATTGAGGTAAGTATATCTTTGAGTTTTAATATAAGCAAGTATTAATATAAAAAAAAGTGACTTTTTTTTATATTAATATTTGACTCTAAGTGCTTGTAATTATTGGTGTTAGGGTTAACCCTAGAAAAAGAGTGGTGTAAATGAACAAATCATGCTAAGTTTTTTTCTAAAATAAAGGCTTAAGAGATTGCCACATAATGTCTGCAATTTCTGATTGTGCTTGCTCATTAGGATGGAGTCCATCTGCCTGCATCAGTTCGGGGTTTATCGCGATGTCCTGGAGAAAAAAAGGCAAAAGTGTCAGAGAATATTTATTGGCAAGCTGATGATATATCTGCTTGAAAGCCAAAGTGTATTTTTTTCCATAATTTGGAGGGATTAGAATTTCCATTAATATGACTTCCGTATTAGCTGCAATACTTGATTGAATCAATAACTCTAAATTTTTTCTTATATGACTTAAAGAAAGGCCTCGTAAACCATCATTGGCTCCGAGTTCGATAAGAATGAAATCTGGTTGAAATTGTTTCAGAGCCTGAGGTAGACGGTTCAGGCCATTGGCTGTCGTGTCACCACTAATGCTGGCATTAATGAGTTGTATTTTCTTATTGTGTTCATTGAGTTTGTTTTGAAGTAAGTCAGTCCAATTATGATCAGTGGTAATACCATAGCCTGCACTTAAGCTATCACCGAAAACTAATAGGCTTTTATGAGTAGAGGATTCAGATGCACTGACATCCTCATAAGGAAACGTTATGATTAAACTAATTAGAATTATAGTGGTCTGAAAGAGAGTAGATAATAACACCTGTTGTTTCTTCTTTTGTTTTTTCATCTTTTAGCTTGAGAGTCTTAGCTTAAGGGATAATCCTGGGCTACTTTCCAGAGGTTTTAGTTTGTTAATAGTCAATAGCTTAACAAAGCATATCATAACACCCAATGCTCGTTTAGATATTTTAACGGATATTAATTTTCACCTAAAAGCTGGGGAGTCGATGGCGATTACTGGTGCCTCTGGTTCGGGTAAATCAACTCTACTCTCCTTGCTGGCTGGGCTGGATTCACCTAGTTCAGGTCGGGTTGAAATTGGAGGGCAGTCTTTGGCTGAACTTGATGAAGAAGGCCGAGCATTACTTAGGCAGAATAAAATTGGATTTGTGTTCCAGTCTTTTCATTTAATCCCTGCTTTAAGTGCTCTTGATAATGTGATGCTACCTTTAGAGCTTAAAAGTGAAAAAAATGCTCAAAAACAGGCTTTATTACTTTTAGAAAGAGTTGGCTTATCTGAACGTTGTGAGCATAAACCCTTGCAATTATCAGGTGGAGAGCAACAACGAGTGGCTCTTGCCAGAGCTTTTGCAGGTAAGCCTGAAATTTTATTTGCAGATGAACCAACGGGTAATCTGGATCAGCTCAGCGGTGAGAATATTATCGAATTATTGTTTCAATTGAATCAGGAGGAGGGTACAACTTTAGTTTTGGTCACACATGATCACTCTTTGGCAAAATCCTGTAAACGGCATTTTCAGCTGGATCATGGTGTTTTAAGTGAAGCCAATTATTCTGAACCAGTAAGCAAATGATAGATACTTTTTGGCTTGCGATTAAATTCTTTAAACGTGAATTTCGTTCTGGTGAATTATCTTTGCTTTTTCTTTCACTTGTTATTGCGACAGGTAGTTTGAGTAGTGTTGGCTTTTTGATTAAACGGGTTGATGACTCAATGAATAGTCATGCCAATCAGTTGAATGGTGCACAACTCATTTTAAAGTCATCAACTCGTGTGCCAGATAATTGGCTGGATAAAGCAGATAGCTTTCAATTGGAACAGGCTCAAATGCAGGTTTTTCCAAGTATGTTGGTTGTGAATGATGAGTTTAAACTGGCACAAATAAAAGCGGTTTCAGACAACTTTCCCTTACAGGGTGAATTGCGAGTTCAAAAGAAGCAAACGTCAAGCATCACCAAAGCGCCACCTAAAGGTGAAATTTGGTTGGATAAACGTCTGGCACTTCTCTTTAATATGGAGCAAAAAAGTCATGAACAAAACTCTTTATCCAAAGAAACAGTTAACCCTTTAATTGAGCTGGGCGAATCAGAATTTCAGGCAACTGGAGTACTTGAACGAGTCCCTGGACAATCCAGTTCTTTTTTTACTATTGCACCATCAGCAATGATTAACCTGTCTGACCTTGCTTTAACTGCAACGGTTCAGCCAGGCAGCAGAGTGGATTATATTTATTTTTTCTCAAATTCTGTGACATCAACATCTCAATCTCTGAATGATTTTCAACAATGGCTCAAAGTAAAATTAAAAGCTGGACAGACACTTCGTTCAGGTGTTGATGATTTAAAGGCTGTTAATGCCAGCTTGCAAAAAGCAGGTGACTTCTTATCATTAGCTGCAATTTTGACCGTACTTTTATCAGCCATTGCTATTGCCATTAATAGTCATCGCTATGGACAGAAACAGTATAAAAATAATGCCATTATGCTTTGTCTAGGCTGCAGTGAAAAGCGTATTATTTTGATAGAGTTATATAAACTGTTTGCTCTAGGCTTAGCAGGTTGTTTTATTGGTATTACTTTGGGGTATATGATTTATCTCGGGTTACTGTCTGTTCTTGATGAGTTGATAAATCTTGGTGATCAAATTGGTCAGATTTACTTTTATTATATGCCAGCCTGGGTAGGGCTCATTTGTGGCTTATTTTTGTTGTTGAGTCTTTCAATGGCTAATCTTAGTCGACTGCGACAAATTTCACCAGTTGGATTAATACGCAAAGCCTCTTTATTTGAGGATAATTTTAATAAAGGGAGTATGACAAAAAATAAGAGTGGTAAAGTTATTTATTTGGTGAGTTTTGTTGGATTAATATTACTTTCCATATGGTATACAGAAAATACTAAGATCACACTATTGTTTTACTTTGCTTTTTCTATCAGTGCTATTGTGCTTTATTTATGTGCTCTTTTTATATTAAATATTATTTTGAAAATAGGGCGTAAATATCAGCTTATTAATCGCTTATCTTTATTAAATTTGAAACGTCATAAACGAGCTGTTTTATTGCAAGTATCAACATTTAGTCTGATATTTTCACTATTAATAATTATTTTTTTAGTTCGAACAGAGTTATTAGATAATTGGCAACAAAAATTTCCTGAGCATACTCCTAACCATTTCGTTATTAATATTCAAAGTTATGAAAAAATGAATTTTGAACAGTATCTACAGCAAAATAAAATAGAAACTCAAGGTTTGTTTCCTATGGTAAGAGGGCGATTAATTTCTTTGAATAATGAGGCCATAATACAAGCTGTGCCTGATAGTGCTCGTGAACATAATGCACTGCATCGAGAATTAAATCTGAGTTATGACCAAAATAAAGTGTTAAGCTCAGCTGAAGCAAAGGCAGAAATTTCAATTGAGCGTAGTTTGGCAAAGACTCTTAATATTAGGCAGGGTGATCTTCTTGGATTCCGTGTGGGCTCTCGACAAATAGAGGGCGTTGTAACACAAATCAGAGTTGTTAAATGGGATTCTTTTCAACCTAATTTTTATGTTATCTTTTCTTCTGGCTTAATTGAGCAATATCCTATGACCTGGATCTCCAGTTTTTATTTAGCGGGAAAGGATAAAATTAAGCTGAATCAGTTGATGGAACAGTTTCCAGGAATAACAATTATTGAGGTGGATGAAATCCTTAAGGAAGTGCAGTTTATTATTGAACGGGTTTCAGATGCAATTGAACTGATATTTCTGTTTATTATTCTTGCTGGCATACTCATCTTAAGCTCATCTTTATTATCTACGATGGCTACACGAATGTATGAAAATGCAGTGATCCGCACTCTGGGTGCAAGTATCAAGCAGCTAAGGCATTATTTATTTGTTGAGTTCATTGTTGTTGCATTACTCAGTGCATTTATTGCAATAATACTGGCAGAGTTTGCGATTTATATTCTGTATCAACAAGTGTTCCAAATGAACTATAGCCTGCATCCTGATGTCTGGTTTGGTATAGCTGTTATTTCTTTACTAGTAATCTGTGGGTTGGGAATGATTGTCGTGAATAAAATCTTTACTCAATCAGTTCAGAGCTTACTCAGTCAATTTACCGAATAATGAGTGAGAATAACAAATCAAGGTTTGAAAGCTCTTTTATTTGCTTACATATATAGCTAAAAGTTAACTACATTTTTTGAACCTTTAGTGGTGGCATATACATCTCTCATGGTTTTTATACCATTTTTTATTTCATATGCACCGCCTAAATTTTTTGCCTGATCACCATAGAATGAACCTTGTACTAAGCCTGTGCCACCAGTAATTTTCGTAGAAACAATATGTTGTCCACTGATTTCACCTATAGCAGAAAAATCAAAGGCATCACTCGCTCCATTTTTCCAATTTCCTGAAAAACTGTTTTTACCAAAATCGACATCAATGGTGACATCTTGTTGATAAATAGCACTATTTCCAGTGTATCTTGCTTGTACATTACCAGAAATCAATGATTGAATTTCAGCTAGTGGCGTTAAACGACCATAAACTGAGGTATAATCTGTCTCAATAGAAGTATAGGAAGAGTCACCTGTACCAGCGTTAGTGTTTGATACACTGGCACCCAACGTAATTTGGCCAGTCCAATAGGATTTTAATAGGCTATCACTATTATTTATGGTGTTTTTGCTAGTTAACTCTTTGTTTCTTGTCTGGTTAGATGTGTTGCTACTGGATGTATCCAGGGTTGTTGTTACGGTGGAATAGTTGTTTGTTTCGGTAGCATCTGCGCTACTTTGTCGAGTACTCTGGTTTTGGATATTAACACTCGTATTATGGACGTGAGAATAATTATGTTCATCACCACTGCTGTCAACAGTATGAGTAGAGTTATTGCCATTGCCTGTTATATCTATCTGATCAACTTTATTGCCGCTTTGGTCGTAGAATGTTTGAGCAATATGGTCGTCAGTACTATCATCAGTAAGAGAGGTACTGACTGTTCCTATCTCTAAACCAGGGACATGAAGACTGCTGGAGAAGGAGCTTCCTGATGAACGAGAAGTGGAATCTTCCTTGAGGCTTGAGACCCAGTAGCCTTTATATTCTGCTCGATCTTCAACAATAGTCAATGCTAAATCAATCGGCTCTTTCTTGATGGAAACTTGTGTTTTTGGTTGTGATACTTGATTGTTGGCAGGAGAAATTTTTCCTCCATACAAATGACTGTCTTTATTGTCTAGTGCTTCGACTTCGACCGCAATTTTTTGATATGTCTGAACAGAACCTGATGCAGTGGGTTGGTTTTCTGTTTGAGATGCAAAGTATGTGTCGACACCACACCAAATTCCCCAACCTGTGGCATCAGAGGAAGAATTACAGCTAGCTGCTACAGAAATCTGACAAGTTGTAGATAAAATTGAAGCAGCTAATAATTGTTTTTTAAAGCAAGTACCCATGGCCACAATACCGTGATTATTTTTCTTTTTAGAGTTTTCAAGTATACAGCCGTATTTGAGTAGGTGTCCATAGGCTTTATCTTACAAACAGTGATCCAATGTTTGCTAATATTGGATAAGGGGGTTAGAAGCGCTTGATTATTTCTACTATAGCATCAGCTCGATCATAGTTGTAAATAGGAATGCGAGCACTATTATCTGTATAGTTTATTCGGGCATTAATACTCCAACCGTCAGAATTTTGAAATTCATGGCTGGCACCCAGTACAACATTGGTTTCGTACTCATTTCGATTGGTATCAAATAAAGGTTCTTTACCATTGTAACTGGTTTTTTTATAAGCTGAACGTCCATAGATGGCTCCACCTTGCCAGCCTTGCCAGTATAAGCTGCCATAAACTTCTGTGACATCATATTCTTCATAACTTACTCGGCCATCTTGTTCATAAAAATTGATTCCAGTCAGTCCAAGCCATTTTTTATTGAACTGATGCCCCCAGTCTAGTCCAAGTCCATAGCGCATCCCTTCGCGATTAGTGCTGCTATTAGGCATAAAACGTCGATAACCAATTTTGCTGTGAATGGTAATATCATTAGAGCCAGAGACTTTGGTAAAGCTGGGATTTAAACTGGTATAAGTTGCTAATGGTTCGTCTCCAAGACGAATATAATCGATATTGAATAGTATGTCTGCACGCCAGTCTTTCCTGGAAATCAAAGCGGGTCCTGTTGATGCAGATAATACGTCAACACTAAAAAGACTGTTTAATGCACTTTCTTCATAATCCCTGCGATAAAATTCAGCAGATGATTTCCAGAATGCAGTGACAAGTTCATTTCCAATAGAAGTGGAGCCTGGCAATCGATAAGTATGATCCGTATGGATATTAAATTGACCATACATTGAATGCTGGGAAGTAGAGCCGGGAATAAGGCTGAATTCAGAACCATTAATACTAAAGAGATCGCTTGTTGGGCCTGCATTGACATTATTATCATGTCCTAAACCCATGCTGACATAACTACTGAATGTATGTCTGTTTTGTATTTCAGCTTCTTTGATTGCATTCAGTTCTTCTAGAAATAATGTAACAGTTTCCTTCACTTCTGCTGGAGTGTCAGGTGCGTTGAGAACTTTTTCTGCATGTGTTTTTGCTTCGTCAAATAATGCGGCTCGATAATAAGAAACAGCCAATTCAAGTCGTGCTCGGTTGAGTCGAGGAGAAGTAACAAGAATTTTTTTTAAAGCTTCGATGGCAGCAAATAAATCACCATTGTCTCTCATTTTTAAGGCGGCAATAAACTCATCATTTAATTTACTCTCAACAGTTGATGTTGCAAAGAGATTGCTTGACAGAGTTATTGCTAATGCGAGACTTATTTTTTTTAGTATCATGACAATTTAATTTAACGTTTTAGTTAAAACAATAAAATAATCCATATTGTTGCTGTCGGAAATAAAAACATGTGAGAAATAACTTACATTATCTAATTGATTTTTCTGAATTTAATAATAACATGACATTGAGTGGTTGCATACCGCTTATCCCTATGAAACTAAAAAATTAGCTGAATTTTATTAGCGTCTTTATTTTAAAGGGAGACTTTTATGTAATTAAATATAATGCAGCCAGTTTTTGCATTGTTTGTTTTTTCATTTTTCCACTAGAGTACTGTTAAGGTTATTTCAGGTTTTTCCACGATGGATGCTTATTGATAAGTGCCATTGCTTGCTTTAGAAGTGTTTTTCCTGGTTCAGTTAATGGCCAGGTTGAAGCGCCAGAGGGATGTGGTAGAGGGATTGCATCACATTGGTGGTTATTTATGTTTATATGATGCACTTGACCGATGACTTCATCCAACTTTTTTACGGGCATAAATTGATTTATTGCGAGTTTACCAACCAAAATGAGCAGTTCTGGTTTTAGGAGTTCAATTTCAGAATGCAGCCACTGAGAGCATTGCTTAATTTCATTTTTATCTGGCACTCTATCACCGTGTGCTTTTTTCTTTTTAGCATGTTCAGTTTTTGTTGAAACTATTTTTTTACCTGGATAACATCGACATATAGCAGACATGTAAATACTTTTCCGAAACTGGTTTTCATTCATTCCAATATCTTCAAACCAGGAAAATAGCTTTTTGCCAGCAGTCCAGGCAAAGGGGCGAAGAACTTCAATTTCTTTAAAACCTGGAGCTTGACCAATTAATATGACTTTTGATTCAACAGCAAGACCGTGAATGGGAGGGCCAAACATTTGTGGGCAGAGAGTACATTCTTCCAATTGTTTTTGGTGACGTTGTAATTGAATTTTAAGCTGATTAATATGCACAGTTGTTTGTATTATCTGTTTTAATTAAATTTGGGGTGTTTGTACAATATAAAGAATGGCGCGCCCGAGACGATTCGAACGTCCGGCCTCTGCCTCCGGAGGGCAGCGCTCTATCCAGCTGAGCTACGGGCGCATTTGAATGCAGGACTATACACTATATTCTGAAAAATTTGAAATAATATAACCTATAGGATGAGAGGATTGCCAATTGTGTAATGTAAATTTATTTATTTACTCAGTCTTATGCTGATATCTAACCTTATTGATAAATAGAAATTGATTTACTATCAGTGAGTTGGGGGTGTCCCCCTATAGGTTTAATTTTAGAATTAGTATATAATCGCGTCCTTATATATTTTGGTGGGCCATCTAAAGCTTTGCTTAATGAGTCTGAATGTCAATTTTTTAGGAATTTCAATATGAGTAGTAATGAAGAAAATGTAACAAGTTATTTTGTGCTGATTCCATTTATAGGGACTATAGCTTTAATTATTTTGTGGGTGTTTATTATTTTAGGTTCTTTTTTTGCTTCATTTGGCGCAACTGAGCAGAATATGATGGATCGTTCTGCAGTTATTGAACGTTTAAAAGCTGTTGAAACAGTTGCAGTTAAAGGGGATGCTGTAGATTCTGCCGCTGAAAATGCTACAGCTCCAGCACCAGACGCTGCTACAGCTCCTACTGCCGATGCTGGTGAAATAGATGGTAGTGCGATTACGACTGCCACTTGTGCTGCCTGCCACTCTATTGGTTTATTGGAATCACCAAAGATTGGTGATAAAGCGGCATGGGAAAAGCGCATACAAGCCAATGGTGATATGGATGGTTTAGTAAAATCAGCAATTGTTGGAAAAGGTGCTATGCCAGCGCGTGGTGGTAATGCTGCATTAAGTGATGCTGAAGTTAGAGCTGCGATTGAGTTCATGATGCAGTAATACAACTGATAACCTACATCATATAGAAGGATGGCTCTGCCATCCTTTTTTTTAATAAGATGTATCTTATTGGTGCGTATGCACGTTGTAGTGTTCATATATGGTGCGTTTACTGTGTTTTGTAAAGTCTATATTACAATCCGATGACATAAATTCCTTTGAACTCTTTACTTTGTTGATTTTGGCACACTATATGCTAAATCAATACTAAGAAGTTGTTTTGTTACAACAAAAATTTTTTGGATATTTTTGGGATATAGAGTTATGAGAAATATAAAAAGATCTTTACTTTCACTGACAGTGGCTTCGATCTTTGTTGTACCTGTTTCGGCTAGTGCTGAAGGATTTGGTTCTATTTCAGCTAATGTTGCTTTAACCACTGATTATTACTTCCGCGGTATTTCACAAACGGATAATGATGGAGCACTTCAAGGTGGTTTTGACTGGGCACATGATAGTGGTGCTTATGCTGGTGTGTGGGCTTCCAATGTGAGTTTTGGCGATACTCATCTTGAGTTTGATACTTATGCTGGTTTTTCTAACGAAGTGGGTGATTTTGGTTATGATGTTGGAGTGATTAAATATAACTATAATGACACTTCATCACATGATGATCCAGTTGA
>JAPHSW010000048.1 GCA_026196615.1 Gammaproteobacteria bacterium
CCATCGCCCCCCCCAATTATGTTCACCAATAACAGACATCGTATTTCTGACAATAGAATGGGAGAACTTATCTTGAATCACTTTCGTCTCTGATGCATCTGAAAAATTATCATCAAACGAATTATAAGACGAGTCACTTTCAGAGTTCTCATCTTTTAAATTTAAAAAGCCTGAAAGAGTTGATAGCAAGCCATTATCTTCACTATTTTCTTTTGGAAAACCTAGTTTTTCATCAAACTCACGGGTAACCTGAACTAGTGAGCGTTCAATATGATCAATAATTTCAGCTGTATCTTCAATTGGTGTTCCTTGTGGCAAAGTCAGTGTTGATATCAATATATCTTCATTAATATCTGGATAAAAAACCATACGAACCCAACCAGAAGAAACAAGAGAGATAGTAATTATAAAAACAGATATAAAAAAAGCTAAGATTAAATATCGCCAACTTAAACAAAAATTTAAAAATGGTCTATAAATATTTAGAATGAAAGATTCAAGAATTGAAGACATGCTTTCATGAATAGCAGTGAATACTGAACGCCTCTGAGTTAGTCTATCTTTTTCTTTCACCATAGAAAGGTGGGCAGGAAGAATAAATAATGATTCAATTAAGGAGAAAAGTAAGGTTAGTATAATCACTACTGGAATGGCTTTGTATAAATTACCACTGATTCCTGGAAGGAAAAGAACAGGTGAAAAGGCTACCATTGTGGTCAATACTGAAAACGTTAGAGGCTTTGCAACTTCTTTAGTACCTTCAATAGCACCTTTTAAACCTGGCATTCCATTTTCTTGTTTGTGATGAATACTTTCACCAACAATAATCGCATCATCAACCAAAATACCAAGCACTAGAATAAAAGCAAACAATGATATTTCATTAAATGAAACATCAAAAAATGGCATCAACCAAAAAGCACCAAGGAATGATACAGGAATCCCCAAACTCACCCAGAATGCCAGTCTGAAACGCAGGAATACAAGCAGAACAATTAATACCAATAAAAAACCATAGACAGCACTATCAAAAAGAATCTCTAGCCTGCCTTTAAAATATGATGATTCATCTAACCAAGTTGTTATATTAATGCTACTCGGCATATCTAAACTTTGAGTTTTCACATAGTTTTGAACCGCTTCTGATAGCTCTATAATATCCTGGTCACCGACTCTAAAAATTCGAATCATTGCTGCAGGTTTACCATTAAAACGGGCAAAATTTTCTTCTTCTACAAAGCCATCTTTAACGATAGCAATATCTCCAATGGTTAATCGAGTACCATCTGGTGTTGTTAATACAACAATTTCTTCAAACTCAGATGCCGTAATTGCTTGAGCATTAGTCTTTAGCAGGACTTCTCCACCCTGTGCTGAAATTGCTCCACCAGGTAAATCTATTGATGAACCTCTAATTGCTTTAACAACATCATTTATTGTCAATTTGTAGCGGTTTAAACTTGATTCAGAAATTTCTATACCAATTTCATAAGGGCGCACATTCGAGAGTTCAGCTTGTGAAACACCTGGTAATGCAACGATATCATCACGAATTTTTTCACTTATTTTTTTAATGGTTTTCTCATCGGTATCACCTGAGACAGCAATACTAATGGTTCTGATTTTAATGATTTTTTCTTTAATGATGGGTTCTTCAGCATCTTTTGGAAAAGATGGGATGGCATCGACCTGATTTTTAACTTCATTCAACACATTACTAACATCACTATTTTCTTCAACTTCAATAGTGACAGAAGCCATCCCTTCCTTTGAAAGAGAATTAATATTTTTTACACCAGGAAGTCCTTGAATAGCTTCTTCAATTTTAATAATGATACTTTTTTCAATTTCTTCAGCACTTGCTCCCGGATATGGAACAGCAATGACAATTTTATCGAGTGAAAGAGCAGGATAGAGTTCTTTACGTATTTGTGGGAGGGTTAATATTCCTGCGGCAAGAATAAATAGCATGAGAAGATTTGCTGCAACTCGGTTATTTGCAAACCAAACTATCACTCCATTCATAATTCTTTACCTCTTAACCTTTTCTTATTATTATTTATCCAATTCTTTGAGGATAATATTCTATTCTAAGTAACCAAAAACTTTTTCTATGTATATAAGGAATTAATAAATTCTAGCCTTCAAAGCTTCCAGGCGTCCTTACTTCCATTCCACCCACTGCAGTATCTAAAGGACTAACGACAATTTTATCTCCAGAACTCAAACCATTACTTACAAGAACACGATTGCGTTCGTTTCTTAATAATTCAATGGTTCTTAATTCTAGTGTATTGTCATCCATAACGACAAAAACCTGATTGTTCTGCCTAACTGCCTGACGCGGTAAAACATAAACACTTTTATAAAGTTTTCCTTCAATTTCAGCATTAATAAAACGTCCAATTTCAAGAGGAGGTTTCTTATTATCTGTTCTCAGAGCATAAGGATCATCAACCTCAGCAACCACATACTGAACTCTACTTTTTGTATCCAGTCCAGCCTCTGTTCTAACAACCTTACCTAACCAGATATAATCCTTACCTGCAAAGACTGTGTGAATTGTAACGATAGGCTGTATATTGGTGTCTTCAGAGGTATTTCTTAAAATTTGTGATTTTGGTAGATTTAAGAAGCTTAATTGTGAGTCACTTAATGGTAAACGTATTTCAGCTTTATCTATAGAGTAGATATGACCAACCACTTGTCCTGCTGTCACATACTGCCCTAAGTCAACCCCCTTATCCTTCACTCGACCAGTATAAGGTGCTCGTATTTCCGTTCTAGAACGTCGTAATCGAGCATCTGATAATTCAGCAAGGGAAGCTTGAAGGTTTGCTTTTGCCTCTGCTATTTGAGGCTTCTTTAAAATTAAGTCATTTGGAACATCCGTCGTGTTACCACGTAAGGCTTGCCAATCTTGTAATCTAACATTAGACTCTTGTTTTAGACTATTTAATCTTTGTCTAGACTGAGCAACTTTTGCTTTAGCTTTTAAAATATTAACTTCATATTCTTTAGGATCAATAACTGCAAGTAATTCACCTTTCTTAAAAAAGCTCCCTGGAGCAAAAGAAGGAGTTACTTTTAGAACTCTACCTGGCATCTCAGCAACCAGATCAATTTCTGATTTTGCTTTAACACTTCCCTGACTTCTTACATTAAGACGTATATCCTGAGGAAAAACTTCTAAAGTTCTAACCAGTGGTGGTTGAGACTTTAAATCCATAGGAACCAACTCACGCTCATTAAAAGCTAGAAATTGAGAGACTGCAATTCCAACAGCTAACATAGCTATCGGCAAAAACACTTTCAGAAATGAGCCAGTTGATTTTTTTTTCATAATAGCATCTTTAAAATAAGTAAAATTTTTATAAAAACAAATATCGAGTTATAACAAGTTATACATAAAGAACACGTTTTGTAATCGCAGGCTAAGTTTTAAAACCAAAGATTTAAATCAAATAAACTGAAATAAATCGGCTTTATTAAAATAATGGGAAGTATATGGGAAATGAGTGTCATCAGAATAGTAATCACGTACTTTAGAGATATTTATCCCTATAACGCGAAACTTTTAATTTTAATCAGAACAAACATAAATATTATTATTTGTTCACATAAAACTAACATTTATGACAAGACTTTATCCTTAAGTAAAACAGTACATTCCATTGTTTTATAATATGCCTTATGCTCTTTTTTTGTATCATTTTTACGAAATGAATAATACATTCGTATGATAACTCCAATGATAAAAAAGAGAGTTAGAAGTGAGAGAAAAGCAAAAAAATGCTTAAAAATCATCCTAATTGACACATATGAGAACATATTTAAAAAATCAGATCAAATAGGAAAACCCTAGGTAAACAAGGAATAACGAGGACATTTTGTAATTTTAATAGAAAAGCCTGTTAATACATAGTGTTTTAAACAAGCTTGTATTGATTAAAAATTCAACAATTTTAAAATATGTGATGCAGTTCAAATTTTAAAGTCATTAAACAACTATTTATCATTAAAATCTGGCACCCATTTGCAAATACTTAGTGAGGCTATTGGAGAAAAAATTAGAGTTCTTACTTTATACCAATAAGTTCCAAAAAAGATAACAAACAATCCAACACCCATAAAAATAAATAATGTCAAATTATCAATTTGCATGAATTGCTGATAGGCAAATTTAAAGACAGCGTAAAGAGCATAAACAAAACTAGAAACAAGGATAGCTCTTCTATCAACAAACAAAGCTATAAAAAAGAATAACGTAAATAACAGGAGGATGTAGAGACTATGCGATTCTAATCCACTTTGATTCGTAAGAAACAAAGTCACCATGACTCCATGAACAATTAATGGTGCTGCAAGAAGATGTAGCCAAAATCCATTATCACTCAAGCTAGAGATACGTTGAGTATCACGTGAGTCGTACCACATAGCAATAATAAAAACCACCAATCCAAGGATGATAAAAACATATGGATTTTCAACAACATTGATACCCGACAATTCAATAGAGAGAAAAATACACCCCACTGCAACTGGATACAAACTAAAAGGCATCCTATAACGGATATAAAAAAGTAAGCTGGTGACGATGATTAATAAAATATCTAATGATTCCCAGCTAATAGGAATAGATTGACTTCCCTGACTTGTATTAACCACTTTATCCACAAAAAACAATATAGATAGCAATGTTGCCATTCCAGGCAATACGAGTCGTTTATGCCCCACCAACCATTCAGCTATTACAAAAAAGCCAACAATAGCCATTAATTGTTGTACCAAAGTTTCCGCAAGCTGATTGCTGGTAAATGCAAGTAAAAAAACGCCTAAAGCAATAAAAATATCACCAAAACTACGAATAAATTTTAACTGTTCACCTGAATTGTCGACGGGCGAAGACATTGCCTGTTCAGTTTCAAAAAAATCAAGTAGAGGTTTAATCTGAGCATTATCAATAATGCCCTTCTCTGCCGCTTTTGTTAATATTTTTTTATTCATAAATAATCGGTTTATATAGTCAGTAGAATTTAATATTTTTTTCAGATTAAAACTAACCTGCTTCTTGCCCTTCTTTAGCAACTGCCATTGCCGTGGCACACTCAACAATTGTTTTTGCAGCCAATTCATTAAACTCATCACTCAATGATTCATTTTCCAGCTCCTGAACAAAATCAGAAAATGTTTGAGCATTCTTATCTTCATCAACTTTATGTTTTAGTTTCAAATGAGCAAGAGAAGTACCCAATAATTTAATACAAGTCGCCAGTTGCTCTTTACTTGCCTGATTGAGAGTGTCATCAAGTAAAACGTTAAGGCGAGTTATATCCTCCAGCGAAAGTTTTTTCATATGAGTATGACCTTTATAATAGATATCAAACGTTAATAATAAGTTAAGTTAAATTCATCGACTGAGCAGTTGTGATTTTAATGACGCTGGTAAATCTGAAAACGTCAAAGTATCTTTATCTGCATCATAAATAACAGTATCGCCAAGAGCTTCTTCATTTATAGTAATACTGACTTGTTGATTACGACCGCTAATTTTATTAAAACGTCTAATAACCGTCTTATTGGGAGAAATTTCATTATTTAATTCGTATTGTTCACTTTTTATGTAATTCATAAAATCATCAACAGCAGCATCAGCAACATAGCCAGAGAAGTCTTTCAAATCAACATTTTGTCCTTTATCTGCCTGCTCTAAACAATAATCAACCGATTTTTGTTTAAATTGTGATTTTTGTTCATCATCTTGAATATTATCTTCGCAAAATTGACTTACTGCTGTTAATAGTTCACTGGTTTCATGTCTGGAATCAATTGTTTCATCACTTCCAATAAAATGACGAAAATATTCTGACAACTTATTACTTTCTTTACCACGAATCATTGAAATATATCGACCTGACTTTGGGTCATCCTGCCATAAAGATAGATCGATTCTAGCGGCTAAATGGAGCTTGCTAATATCAAGATATTCAATACTACTGAGCATGAAATTATCATCAACAGCCACTCCAGTAACATTGTTCAACATAACAATCATCATAAAGTCACTACCAAAAAGTGTATAGTGTACAAAGACAATATAACCACCAGTCGCTTTACTGGCTTGATCTATATAGTGTTTTAATAGATTCATTGACTGATGAGTATAATCAATAAAGTTAATTTCATCTTTAAGCAACCCAGTCAACAAAACATCAGTACTAGTCACTGCTTGCTCAGATTCTTGAGCGTTCTCTGGAGCGATAAAACTGCCAAACACTTTACTTGGCTTACTATTGTAAACTTTATTAAGTTCTTCTAGAAAAGATTCAAGAGCCTGGGAAGTCGCTATATTCTCATGACTCAATGAAAGGTTTGATGGGCCTGAATCAGCTTGTTTTTCAATTAAATGTACAACGATATCTCGTATGATCATTTTATAAAATTACTCTGTACTTAGGAAATGGCCACAAACGTTTTATCAGTCAACGTTTGCTTTACATTATTAAAATTAAATGGCTGCTCTTAAATAGTATCCATATAGGATAAAAGCCTTTAGTATGTCACTTGTTTTTTTCAGGATATCTTAAAAATAAAAAAACATGTATCGAAAGTTCTATTTATCATTAATAGTAATATCCAATGAAAAGTCAAAATATTGATTTAATACTGAAAATAGATACTGCGCATCTTTATTGCCACACAATTCTCTTATTGAATGCATAGCAAAAGTAGGAATACCAACATCTAATGTTTTAACACCAATTTCAGTCGCTGCAATAGGTCCTATAGTACTTCCACAGCCCATATCGGTACGAACAACAAAACTTTGAATAGGCACCTGAGCACTTTTAGCTAGTACTTTAAAAACAGCACCTGTTTCACAATTAGAAGCATAGCGTTGATTTGCATTAACTTTAATAACTGGACCTTGATTAATTATTGGGCCATGTTTGGCATCATGTTTATCGGAAAAATTAGGATGAATGCCATGTGCATTATCAGCCGAAATCATCATTGATTGATCAACTATACGTGTCAGTGATTCAGCAGAGTCCGATAGACGTTCTAAAACCGATTTCAGAAATGTTCCCTGAGCTCCAGTGGTTGAAGAGCTACCAACTTCTTCATGATCACTACATACCAGCATGCAGGTTCCCTGATTATTTGCACGCATTAATGCCTGAGTACCAACATAACAACTTAATAAATTATCCAAACGACTGCTAGCAATAAAATCATCATTTAAGCCAATATAAGAAGCTTTTTGAGTATCATAAAAACTGAGTTCAAAATCTAAAATCTCATCAACATCCAGATCATTGTATTGCTTTTCTATTTGCTGTTTTAAGTTCTGCTTAAGTATATTTTTTTGTGAAGAAAAATTTTCTGAATCTGAAGAATCGACTACCATCAGTACAGGTGGTATATCTGTTTGTGCATTAATATGACGTTTTTTATTTGCTTCTCGATCAAGATGAATTGCAAGACTTGGAATAGTCGCTATTGATTTTTCAAAATTAATGAGACAACTTTTAATATTACTTTTTTTATCTTGATAAACCAGCTTACCCGCCAGGGATAAATCACGATCAAACCAGGGGTTGAGTAATACCCCTCCATACACTTCCACTCCTAATTTTAGATAGGAGTGAGAAACTATCTCTGCATTAGGTTTTACTTTCAGACAAGGACTGTCTGTGTGAGCTCCTAGCATACGAATCCCAGTATCAAGTACATTATCACGACCATAAACAAAAGCGATTATGGAAGAACCATTTCGAGTCACATAATAACGCTCACCAGGAGTAAGAGACCAGGACTCAGATTCTAACAGACACTGAAAACCATAGCTCTCTAATAGTTTGACTTGATTTTGTACTGCATGAAATGGCGTAGGGGAAGCATCAAGAAAATGAAACAAATCATTATTAAAATCTTGCAGTTCAATATTATTTACATTAGTCATAGTCTATTGCTCTGCATGAACATTATAGGTCGATGAACTTTTTTTAGTTGGGACAACATATTTTCTAGTTTTTAAAAGAGTCATTGCTTCTGCTTTATCAACCAGGGTATATACTGGCTTACCACCTAGCACCTGGTAATCATAATCTACTCTGACATAATAGACCTCACCAGCCTTAACATTCATGGTGATAAAATTACCTTTTTCCTGATACTGATCGTTTGTTGAATAGGTATGCTCTCCGGCTTCAGTGAAAAGATAAAAATAACTGTCTTGAGCCATTGCTCCAACCACTTTGTCACCTTCAGATACATTAAAGCGATAGGTTGAACCAATAAATCCAGGAGTTCTATAAAAGTAGATCAAAGCTTGATCAGCCTTTGCTTCAGGAAAAACAGCTTTTTGTGAGTAGTCGACACCGGCACAGGCACTCAGAAAGAAAGTTATTGCACTAATGAGAAACAAATTAACGGTATTTTTTACTAAATATTTTCTCTTCAATTTATAACACTGTTTCATTGAAATATTGCTCCCTTTTATTTTTATTCAAAAACTTATGATTATAGTGCTTTAGCACATTCTCTAATAAGCTTATGTCCCTGATAAATAAAACCAGTATAGATTTGAACTAATTCAGCACCTTCAGCAATTTTATCTTTAGCATCCTGTGCTGAAAAAATACCACCAGCAGCTATTATTGGTATTTTTCCATTTAAATGCCCTGATAAAACACGGACCACATGAGTAGACTGTTGAAAAACGGGAACACCACTGAGTCCACCCTGCTCTTCTGCATTTGCCAAGCCTTCAACCGCACTGCGTGAAATAGTAGTATTAGTAGCAATAACACCATCAATTTCTTTTTCTAATAAGAGTTCAGCAATTAGTTGAATGTCATTATCTTCCATATCAGGAGCAATTTTAACCGCCAGAGGAACATATTTTCCCGTACTTTCTGTTAAAATTTTCTGTTCAGATTTTAACACTTCCAATAGATGCTTAAGTTCCTCACCAAATTGTAAGGTTCTTAAGCCTGGTGTATTCGGAGAAGAGATATTAATCGTAACGTAATCTGCTAAAGCATAAACTTGCTGTAAGCAGATTTTATAATCATCTGCAGCTGACTCAACAGGAGTATCAAAATTTTTTCCTATATTAATACCAATAATGGTATCAGCCTGTGCTCGTTTTACCTGTTTGACCAGATGTTCCACGCCCTTATTATTAAATCCCATGCGATTAATAATAGCCTGGGCTTCTGGAATACGAAATAATCGAGGTTGTGGATTACCAGGCTGAGGTCTTGGAGTTACCGTACCCACTTCAATAAACCCAAAACCTACTGCAGATAAACCATCAATATAATCGCCATTTTTATCCAAACCTGCAGCCAGGCCAACTGAATTAGAAAAAGTGAGACCCATAACTGTTTTGGGTGATGAAATCGGCTTGCCAAACACCATTCGGGACAATTTAGCAGAATGTAATAGTTTTATTGCCTTTAAGCCAAGCAAATGTGCTTTTTCAGCATCTAGACTAAAGAAAAAACGACGAATCAATGGATAAATATATGACATGGGATTGTTCAGAAGCCTTTTGGTGATTTAATTCAGACATGAAGACGGTGTATCCTTCCATGATGCCTGATATTGATGGGCAGTCATAATCGGTACAAGGATTATTCTAATTTTAATCTGTGAACAATAATTATCCTAAATAAGACCTCATAAATCCAGTATTCACCAATTATATTTCATTATTTCTAGATAAGAAGAAAAACCAATCACGTAATAATACGAGCATTTTTTTATTCTTATCCACGTAAAGTGTATGCGTAGATAACACAAAGCGTCATTAAATGAATGAATATCAAATGATGTTAATAGTTTTACAATATTTCAGACTAAGGAGAGTGTCCATCAAAAAAATAAATTGTTAGGTTCATTGAGCAATATGTTAACCCAAATGACTTTACTCACGATGAATATGCAGATATTAAAAAGTTTATGGATGCCAACCCAACTGCCGCAAGTAATCAATCAAATGAAGTATTTAAGCTTGAACAATTAGATGGTGGTTACCATTCTCAGTTTAAAACCACACCACTTAAGCAAGGAAAAGATAAATCCCTGATAAGGCCCCAATAATAGCGATAGCAATATTAGTTAGCTGGATTCTTTTAGTTTTCACGGTTTTTTCTTGTTTCATATAACTTAAAGCACCAAAAGCAGCCACTACCATAACTATCTCACAGAAAAAGACGGCAATAACAGTAGAAATTTTGTCACCACCACCCCACTGTTGGGTATATGAAAGATAGGCAAGAACTGAACCCAGTATTGCAACAAAGAAAGGAAAAACGGACGCATAAAACCACATTTTTTGCTTCATATTAACTTACTCAATATTTCAAAAATCATATCTACCATAAAATCATCCACAATCATCTTTTAAATTGTATATTAACAGTATGATTGTGAAAAACCTTGTTTTATTTATGGGCTATATACTACAACAAAATTTTTGATAATACCTAAAATATTTTTAAGAAAATCGAAGTTCAGCTTTTTGACGCTGTTGATTACGCTGTTGTTTTGATAAATAATTATCCAATTGATGCTGGAATACAGGTTGAATATTTTTAATCTGACCGCCAATATAGGTTCTTCTACCCGGATAGGGTTCAAAATTAATATATCGAACATCAATATTACAACCAAATTCCATAAAATCCATATTAATATTGCATTGAACTAGTGCACTTTCGTCATCAACTGGCTCAGGCCAATAACCTTCTAAAGTAAATAGTGCCCCATTGCTTGATAAATTACTCACCTGGCCACTATATACAGAGTTGCTGATTTTAACTTCAGATATGGAGTCGATATTGACTCTGAAATCTTTTCTGCGTTGTCCTTTTTCTATTCGTTTTGGGATGACCACTTCGTATAAAATATCACCATCATCTAAAATGATATTATTCACTTTAGAGTGAAATGAAAATATTTCATGAGCAGAGTTTACTTGTGTCATAATTGTCACATGATCATTTCTTTCTAGAATTAATCGACTATCTGATGTTTTTTCAGCAATAATTAAGCTATTACGTTTCGTGTCCAAAGTAATCGCTGTGGAATTAATTTTAACACCAGAAACTGACTCAATTGTGAGTGTGCTATCCTGCTTAAGCTGATAGATAAATTCATCTCTAAGTAATTTTTTCATTACTTCTTGAGCACGTTCTTTGTGGAATATTTTTGTATTGACGAAATCAAAAAAAGCCATATTACTAAACCTGTTGTGGCAATTATTTGCCGTTTTTATAATTTCCCTTAATGAACCATCATTTAGGTAATAACACTACACTTTACCCCACTCTCTTGTACGTGAAGTCGTTTCAATATGAAATTCTGCTGGATAAGATGAATTTTCATTAAGAGTTTGTGCAAAAA
Organism: Gammaproteobacteria bacterium; assembly: GCA_026196615.1. GTDB lineage: Bacteria > Pseudomonadota > Gammaproteobacteria > GRL18 > GRL18 > GRL18. Next base: position 11,419 of record JAPHSW010000048.1, read on the forward strand.
AAGGATTCAAATCCTCACTTTTATTATCTATAAATGCCATTTCATTGGAATTTATAGATAATGAGTCTTTTTCTGATGCCGTTATGTTTTCAAATGACTCTTCTGCCATTGCTATTATCTGCTCACTAACATCCTGGTGAGTTTCATGCCGTACTGCAGCATTAGCCATCGAAGTGAACACTCCAGCCACACCACCAATCAAACCTCCAAACAACGCACCACCCACTAGCCTTGAACCTTCAGAGGCATCATCTTCAGTATGTTCTCGATAATATTTTGAAACAACAGGCAAATGATGCATTGGATTAATCATATCTATGACATCTCCAAAGGTAAAACCATCCTTTCCCCAAAAAGAATCTTTCTCCATTGCTCCTTTATTAACTGGAACATTGTTTGAAAGAGAAGAGGTATTATTTGAAATCGATTGAATTGGCTGCATATCCATAAAACTCTCTTAAACTATTATTATCTCATTCAGTTATCACAAGAGATGCAATCATTGAGCCAAATTTTTCTACACTAGATGAACAAACTAATATTAAAAGTATTTTTTAACAAGAATAAAAAAAGCACCTATTCATTAGAATAAGGTGCTTTAATGCCGTACATTTCAAGTTAAATTTGATGAGTGATTTGATTTTTTTAACTAATTACTCTTAACTCGCAAATAATTCTTAATGATTAAGTAATGATTCACCAGTATAACCATCGTTCTCAAGAATCTCTCTCAAACGCTTTAAAGCTTCTAATTGAATCTGACGCACTCTTTCACGAGTCACACCAATTTCATTACCAACCTCCTCAAGAGTTGCAGTATCATAGCCATGCAAGCCAAATCGACGATCGACAACTTCACGTTGTTTATCATTAAGTTGCATCATCCATTTATCCAGACTATCCCTCATGTTTTCATCTTGCAAAAAGGCAAAGGGTTCAGGATTATCAGTATCTGGAATGGCATCAAGCAAAGGTCTATCAGCATCAGGCCCCATTGGCACATCAATCGAAGATATCCGTTCATTTAAATTAAACATTTTCTGGACATCTTTAACTGGTTTATCCAGTAAATCTGCAATTTCTTCAGGACTAGGCTCATGATCAAGGGCTTGAGTTAGTTCGCGGGCAGCTCTAAGATAAATATTAATTTCTTTTACAACATGGATAGGTAAGCGAATTGTACGAGTCTGATTCATAAGCCCGCGTTCAATTGTTTGGCGAATCCACCAGGTTGCATAGGTTGAAAAACGGAAGCCACGTTCAGGATCAAACTTTTCTACTGCACGAATGAGTCCTAAATTACCTTCTTCAATAAGATCCAGTAATGGTAGGCCTCGGTTAAGGTAACGACGGGCAATTTTGACGACCAGACGAAGATTACATTCAATCATTCGTTTACGCCCTTCTTCGATACCTTTTTGAGCCATTCTGGAGTACTTCACTTCTTCTTCTGCAGTTAGAAGCGTTGCGAAACCAATCTCGTTCAAATAAAGACGAGTCGCATCCATATCACCTTTTGAAACATCTCTGCGATGATTGATTTTAGTACTGACTGAGTCATTTTTCATTTTGGCTTCAGTTTTTTTAACATTTTTTTCAAGTTCAACAACTTTAGGTTTAACAGCTTTAGTTTTGGAAGTCGTCTTATTGGCAGTGGTCTTTTTTGCAGTCTCAGCTTTGGGAGCTGTTTTTTTAGGAGTTGCTTTTTTTGTTTTAGTTCGTTTTTTGGCAGCTGTTTTAGTTTTTTTATCTGTTTCTATCTCTTTAACCTCAGAAAGACAGACATCTTCATGGTCACCAGTAACATCACCATTTTCTGAATTAAATGCATCCATAATTGTATTTGAAGACATTACGTTTATACATTGTTCTTTAGATTCCATAGATTCCATTAAGTCACCCCTTTATTAATGGTTTGGACACATGATAAAAGTCATTGCCCGGGAATAAAAATTCATTAGCCATAGTTGTGTAATGGAAGTTTATACAACTTAGACCTAGTGTGGCAGATAACTCAATGGATTAACCGGCTTACCATTTTTTCGAATTTCAAAATGTAATTTATACCGATCAGTTCCTGAGCGTCCTAAACGAGCAATACTTTGCCCCTTTTTGACAATCTGTCCCTCATTGACCAACAAACTTTGGTTATGAGCATAAGCACTTAAAAATGTATCATTATGTTTAATAATGATTAATCGTCCATAACCAACAAGACCTTGTCCACTGTATACCACTTTCCCAGCTTCAGCAGATTTAATCAATGTTCCCTTCGTTGCACTAATATCAATGCCCTTTTTACCACTTCCTGGTGAATACCGTTGAATTATTTTCCCTTTTACCGGCCAGCTCCAACTGAGTCGTTTGCTTCCATTAAACGTTGCGTTTTTTTTTTATTGTTTACCGCTCTTTTAGTACTACTTTTCGTTTTACTCAAAGTGGTTGATGCCACTTTTTTTGACGATTTTGATGCAGTTCTCGTTTCTGAAGAACTCTTTTTACTATAATTTTTATTACTAGAAGTCTTATTAGAGACTTTTCGACTCCCAGTGCTTGAAACTTTAGTATTATTTGCCCCAGTCGTTTTCTTTGTATATGAAGTGAGGCGTAACCTATCTCCTACAAAAATCCGATATGGCGGCTTAATTTTATTTCTATAAGCAAGGCTTTTATAATCCTGGTTATATTTCCAGGCAATAGAATATAAAGTATCTCCCTTACTTACTTTATGGTAATTAGGGATTTTGCCAATGTACTTTTTTTTTACACCTTTATTATAAGATGCTGAATTTCGCTGCTCGACAGGAGCATAGGTTGTCGTACAACCCACCAATAAAAAAGCGGATATAAACAGCAACAAGATAAATCGATTTCCACTTGTAGAAAATGTGGTTCCAATTTTATTTTCTCTTTTACTACTAAAAGAAAAATGTCTGTATTTGAGGTTTTTATAAACAAATAACTTATTCATAAGCCTCAAACCAATAAAATTGATTACTTTTTGACCAACTCTTGTTAATTCGCTTTTTATTGCTATAAAAATTCATATTACACTTATATTTTATAAATAATATAAGCAATTACCCCCAAAAATACAATAAACCACCCTATAAAGTCAATATATTGTTTTAGTTTTAGTTCCATTTCTTTCCCTCCCCACCTCATTAAAGAAGCGACAAGGAAGAAACGTGCCCCTCTACCAATAACAGAAGCAATTACAAAAGGAACAAATAACATACCAATTGCTCCAGCTGTAATTGTAAAAACTTTATAAGGAATAGGTGAAAAACCAGCTATAAATATTGCCCAAACACCCCATTCAGAAAACCACTCCTGAGTAACGGTATAACTATGTTCCCAACGCCCACCGTCACTTATAAGTGGTTGAATTAAATCTAAAAACCAAGAACCTATACCATAACCTAAAATACCACCTAAAACGGAAGCAATAGTTGTAATTAGGGCAAATCTAAAGGCCTTGTCAGTTTTTGCAAGTGACATAGGAGCCAACATAACATCAGGAGGTATTGGGAAGAAAGAAGACTCAGCAAAACTTAACCCAGCTAAGTATCGTTCAGCGTGAGGATGTCGGGACCAGTTCATTACTTTGTCATACAGTTTTGAAAATAATTTCATTTTTAATTGAAAAACCTTTTTATAAAAACATAAATTTACTAAGAACGACCTTTAAGAAGAGGGACAAAACTTACTTTTTCTAGAACTTTTTTGTGAAATTTGTCTCCCACCCTTTGAAAAAGCAATAATTCCTGATCACCTTTTTTGCCCATTGGAATAATTAACTTACCACCATCCACGAGTTGTTCTAGTAGTGAAGTAGGTAGTTTTTCTGGTGCAGCAGTTACAATGATTGCGTCATAGGGTGCTTTTTCAGGCCACCCCCATTCCCCATCACTATAACGGGTCAGGACATTATTTAATTTGAATTGACGAAACTTTTCTTTGGCACTATCCAATAAAGGTTTAATTCGTTCCACAGTAAAAACACTAAAAACCAGTTTAGATAGAATAGCAGTTTGATAACCAGATCCTGTCCCTACTTCAAGAACTCTTTTAACATTTCCCCCTTCCAGGAGAAGTTCAGTCATTCGGGCAACCATATAGGGCTGAGAAATTGTCTGACCATGGCCAATTGGCAAAGAAATATTATCATAAGCTCTACTCGATAAGGCTTCATCCATAAACAAATGTCTGGGTACTGAGGCTATGACATTTAAGACTTCTTCATTTTTGATATTATTCTCTCTAAGAATAGTAATTAACCGATCCCTGGTTCGTTGTGATGTCATCCCGACTCCCGTTATGGAGTGGCTCATAAGTAATCTATCCTTTTTTTCACAGCGAACTTAACCTTTTGTTTATAATAACTAAATAGAGATAATGAAAAAGCTCAGAGTGTTTCCAACCATTGGTTGAGTTGTTCTTGAGCATCATAATTTGTTAAATCAATTTTTATTGGAGTAATGGATACCTGGTTATGGTTGAGTGCATAAAAATCGGTACCTGGTCCAGCATCTGCTTCATCTCCTACAGGCCCTAACCAATAAACTTTTCTATTTCTCGGATCAACCGCTTCCACTGCTGGCTCCGCTTTATGCCGCTTCCCAAGACGAGTCACCTGTATAGAGTCCAGCTTATCATACTCAATATCAGGTACATTAATATTTAATATCGTATCAGATGATAAAGGTTCTAGTTGTAATTTTTGGATAAGGGAAACAATAAGACGTGCTGCGGTGGAAAAGTGATTGCCTTCAAAACTGCCTAATGAAACAGCAATTGCCGGCAATCCTAGAAAACGACCTTCTGTGGCTGCAGCTACAGTACCAGAATATAGGATGTCATCCCCCATATTTGGGCCTCGATTAATACCGGAAACAATAATATCAGGTGGATCATCTTTCAGTAAGGCTGTAATTGCAATATGAACACAATCTGTTGGTGTACCATTAATAGA
>JAPHSW010000287.1 GCA_026196615.1 Gammaproteobacteria bacterium
CAAGCACTTTTATATAATCTTTTGCATCATCACCGATTAACTCAGAGGCTTCCAGCTCAAACCAGTCATCAATTCCATTTTCAGAGACTCGTTGCGCCACTTTTTCAATCAAATTTTTCGTATCTGGATGAAGCTCTTGAGTTTCACTATGAACAAATACAGCAATCGGCACACCCCAGGTCCGTTGACGAGAAATACACCAATCAGGACGATTTTCCATCATTCCTTCAATGCGAGCCTTACCCCAGTCGGGTAACCAGACTGTCTTATTAGCCGCATTGATTGCTAAACCACGTAAACCACTTTGATCCATACTAATGAACCATTGTGGAGTTGCCCGAAAAATAATCGGGGTTTTATGACGCCAGCAATGTGGGTAGCTATGCAACAGTTCTTCATGATTTAATAAAGCCCCTTTCTCTTGCAAAACCTCTAAAACCATTGGATTTGCTTTAAAGACATGTTGACCTTCAAACAACTCGGTTCCAGAAACAAAGCAACCATTTGCACCAACAGGATTATAGACCTCTAAATCATATTGCATACCAACTGTATAATCTTCCTGACCATGTCCGGGAGCCGTATGTACTGCACCCGTACCAGAATCAGCAGTCACATGATCGCCTAAAATCACTGGCACTTGACGATCATAAAATGGATGTTGCAATTTTTGATGCTCTAACACAGCACCTTTACAACGTCCCAATACTTCAAACTTTTCAATGCCATATCGCTGCATGGCATTTTCATAAAGATCTTCTGCAAGAATCAAACACTCAGAATCAGTCTTAACAAGCACATAATCAAAGTCAGCGTGTAAGGCAACTGCCTGATTCGCTGGTAATGTCCATGGAGTCGTTGTCCAAATCACTGCGCTAATATTTTGACCAGAATCCTCTGGTGATAAGGAATCAGAAGCATCGAATGCTGACAATACAACCTGTTGATCAATGACTTTAAAGCGAACATCAATTGCAGGTGATTTTTTATCTTCATATTCAACTTCAGCTTCAGCCAAAGCTGAACCACAATCTGTACACCAGTGAACTGGTTTGGAACCTTTATGCAAATGTCCCTTATCAATGATTTTACCCAAAGTACGGATGATATTGGCTTCAAAATTAAAGTCCATGGTCAAATAAGGATTATCCCAATCACCCATGACACCTAAGCGTTTAAAATCTTCTTTCTGACCCGCGACCTGCTTAGTGGCATAATCACGACAACCATTACGAAACGTCTTGGCATCAACTTTGACACCCGCCTTGCCCATTTTTTTCTCAACATTTAGTTCAATAGGTAAACCATGGCAGTCCCAACCAGGGATGTAAGGCGCATCATAGCCACCAAAGGTCTGAGATTTGATAATAATATCTTTAAGGATCTTGTTAACCGCATGACCAATATGAATATTGCCATTTGCATAAGGAGGTCCATCATGTAAAACAAATTTAGGACGACCAGCGGCAATCTCACGCAGTTTGTTATAAAGGCCACTTTCTTCCCATTGTTTCAGCATATTAGGCTCTCGTTGAGCCAAATTAGCCTTCATTGCGAATTTAGTCTTAGGTAAATTCAAGGTCTCTTTATAGATATTTTGCTGCTTACTCACTTGCTTCTCACTTTTTAGCCATTTGTGTCAAAGAACATCTTTTAGACAGAAGTTAAACTTAAGTTCCTGTATAAGCTAAGTACTATCTTTATACTGAAAAGAATGCCTTTGCTTCAATCACATCTTTTAAAATCTGTTCTTTTAATATTTCAAAAGAATCAAATTTCATTTCATCGCGGATTTTATGCAAAAAATCCACATGGACCAACTTACTATATAAATCACCATCAAAATCAAATAGATGGACTTCCAATAAACCTTTTTTACCATCAACTGTAGGCCGATAACCAATATTGGCGATACCGTTTATTCCCTGTTTATCCTGATTTTTCTTATCAGAATTCTGACTATGTGAATTCTGAACAATTGCATCTTTACACACGCCCAGATCTCGCCCCCATAATCTTACTGCAAATACACCTGACACCGCAGGTGTTTTTCGATGTAAAGGAACATTTGCCGTTGGAAAACCAATGGTTCTCCCACGCTTTGCACCGTGTTGAATATGGCCAGACATCCAGTAAGGTCGCTTTAACAATATTTGTGTCAGTTCCATATTTCCAGTTTCTAACGCCTGACGAATTCGAGTACTACTAACCCGTTCCTCATCAATTGAAAAAGTAGGAGTGCTTTCAACATCAAAACCAAATTTTGCCCCACTTTCAAGCAAAGTATTAAAATTTCCACCTCGATTTTTACCGAATTGAAAATCATCACCGACTTGTAAGTATTGAATACCCAGTTTATCCACTAAAATTTTTTGTACAAAATCATCTGCACTCATTTGGCAAAAGGATGAATTAAAGTGAATCACCAATAATTTATCAATACCGCAGTCAGCAATCACCTCTGCTTTATCTCTAAAACGAGTTAAACGTGCAGGGGAACTTTGAGATGCAAAAAATTCTTGTGGTTGCGGCTCAAAAGTAATAACAAGAGAAGGCAATTGAAACGCTTGTGCTTTTTCGCACAATTGAGCCAGGATGTGTTGGTGCCCACTATGAACGCCATCAAAATTACCAATCGTAGCAACACAGCCATCTTTTTGCTGGCTCAGATTGTGTAAACCACGAATTATTTCCATATCTCATCTCATACCGTTTGGAATTGCTGAAAAAAATTACAAAAAAGCTCAGTAAAACCAATGATTTTACAACAATATGAGAGCCCTCAGCAAATAAATTTTAAGCTTAGAGGAGTTAAATTAGAGGTGTTTCTATTTTATATTTTTAACTTTTACTTTGAGCGTGCAGGTAAAAAATTCTGCTTTCTCACACCAAGAGCAAATAAACAAATAAAATAGGCCAGAACAGCCAAACCAATACTCAATAATAACTGTGTTATTCGTTCCATAGTCGACCAACTGAGCCATTGTTCAAGCTCATAGTGATTAAACCATAAAACCATCAACATCACGCCATTAGCCACAATAACTTGCAGCCAGACTTTTGCCCAACCTTTGGATGGCCAATAGACATCATGCTTACGTAACCAACGATAGAGTAAAAAGGCATTACTGAATGCTGAAATTGATGTCGCAATTGCCAGACCTGCATGGGCTCCAGGGTAGTCCATCATAAACCAGGGCAATACAATTGCAATATTGAAAACCATATTAATAACCAGGGCAATGATTCCAATTTTTACTGGTGTTTTTGTGTCCTGACGAGAATAAAATCCTGGCAGTAAAACTTTAACCAAAATAAACCCAACCAGACCAAAGCTATACGCCATCAAACTCATTGATGACATTTCAATATCTGTTTTTAGAAATTTTTCACTGCCAAACAATGTGGTTATTATTGGCGCGGCCAACAGAAACAAGCCCACGGCAGAAGGTACTCCCAGATAAATGACCCAACGAATGGCATTATCTAATGTTGCCGAAAATTCTTTTTTCGATTCAGTAACATGTTGCTTTGATAAACTGGGTAATATAACTGTCGCCAATGCCACTCCCAAAACCCCCAAAGGAAATTCCATCAATCGATCAGAGTAATAAAGCCAGGAAATACTACCTGTCATCAACAATGAAGCAATAACCATATCCAGTAGTAAATTAATTTGTGCTACCGAAGCACCAAAGATTGCTGGTAGCATCAACTTGAGAATTTTTTTCACGCCAGGATGCTGTGGATTCCAGCGAGGACGACTTAAAAAACCCATCCGAGCAATAAATGGTAATTGAAACAACAATTGCAATAAACCCGCAATAAAGACACCTATAGCCAATCCCATAACCGGTTCTTCCATCATAGGAACAATCCAGAAGGTGGCTGATATCAACACCACATTAAGTAGAACCGGTGTAAATGCAGGAACAGCAAATTGCTGATAGGTATTTAAAATACCACCTGCAAAAGCCACCAGAGAGATAAACAAGATATAAGGAAAGGTAACTCTTAATAAGCTTACCGTTAAGTCATATTGAGACTGATTCTTTGATTCCAGATAACCAGGCGCAAAAATCATAATAATAATTGGAGCTGCAATTACCCCTATGAGAGTGATAAGAAAAAGCCAGCCACCTAATGTACCAGAGACATGTTGGATAAGATCTTTAACTGCCGCTTTATCTTTACTTTCTTTATACTCTCCCAATGTTGGCACAAAAGCCTGATTAAACGCCCCTTCAGCAAAAAGACGACGCATAAAATTGGGGATTTTAAAGGCAATCAGGAATGCATCCATTCCAGCAGACGCAGCAAACTCACGCGCAAAAACCACATCACGAATAAAACCAAATACTCGTGAAAATAGCGTCATTATGCTGACAATTAAAGTGGATTTAAACAATTTAAAGCTGATCCTGTTTTCTACTTAGAAAATAAAAAGATTAGTTCGAAAATGGTTTAACCTTTTTTCCTTTGGATACACAATGAGGATAAGTAACCGCAACCTATAGAGAAAGAGAATACTGAGTAGACAGGTTCTTAATATAAAAAGGAAAAGTACTTATCCGAATGAGACAATTTTAATGCAAAAAAAAGCCGGACTCAATGAGACCGGCTTTTATACCACTTAGCCTTTAAGACCGCACTGCTTGTAGCAAGAGCGTAAAAAGTTTAAGCAAGTGCTTTAACTCTAGCAGTCAGACGGCTCTTATGACGAGCAGCCTTGTTTTTATGGATAAGACCTTTGCTAACCATAGCGTCAATAACAGGTATAGCAGTCTTTAATGCAGCTGATGCAGCTTCTTTTTCACCCGCGTCAATTGCATAAGTAGTAGATTTTAGTACAGTACGGAACTCTGAACGTTTTGCAACGTTTCTAGTACGACGTTTAACTGCTTGGCGTGCACGTTTTTTAGCTTGTGGTGAGTTTGCCACTGGTCTTACTCCTGAAATTCTGTGTTAATCTTAAGGCTAATTTTGAAAGCAGGCGATTATCCGATATTATGAGCAAAAGATCAAGTTTTTTAGCTTTTTTGCCCTAACTTTTTTCCCAAAAAAGTTATCTGATTTATATAACAATTAAATTATCACGGTGTATCAGTTCAGGCTCATCCACATAGCCTAAAATCCCTGAAATTTTACTTGTGGCATGACCTCTGATTTTTAATGACTCATCACTGCTATAGTTAATCAAACCACGAGCAATTTCCTGACCATTTTCATCAACACACACGACCATATCACCTCGTGCAAACTGACCAATCACATCTTTTACACCCACCGCTAATAAACTGGAACCTTTTTCTTTTAAAACGGTTGCCGCACCATTATCAAGTACCAGCTCCCCCTTCATTTGCAAATGACCCGCTAGCCATTGCTTCCTTGCCAGCAATGGTGCCTGATTTGCCATCAAGAGCGTTCCTATCGATTCTCCATGATAAATTCTACTTAGAACATTTTCTTCTTTACCTGAAGCAATAATCGTCGCAGCACCCGAGCGTGCCGCCAAACGAGCAGCTCTAAGCTTAGTTGCCATGCCACCTCGCCCCAATGTCCCTTTACTATCACCCGCCATACCGTCCAGTTCAGGTGACAGTGCATCGACTTCTGTTAATAAACGAGCTTGAGGATTATATCTGGGATCACTATCAAACATGCCTTGTTGATCCGTTAAAATGACGAGCAAATCAGCATCAATCAGATTTGCCACTAAAGCAGCCAAAGTATCATTATCACCAAAGCGGATTTCATCTGTAACAACCGTATCATTCTCGTTAACAACGGGAACAATACCAAGATTAATTAATTTCAATAAAACAGAACGAGCATTTAAATAACGGGTTCGATTGGAGAGATCATCATGAGTCAATAAGATTTGAGCAGTATGTAACTTATGCTTCTTAAATTGAGATTCATAGGCCTGAATAAGCCCCATTTGCCCCACAGCAGCAGCAGCTTGTAATTTATACACAGAATCAGGGCGTTCAGCCCAACCTAAACGTTTCATCCCTTCAGCTACAGCACCTGACGAAACGAGTACAATTTCAATGGGGTCGTTTGATGGGGAGCCTTCAGCAAGTGAAGAGTCTTCTCCAGGATTATAGGCTCCAATCAGACCTGCCATCTGTTTAACCCATAAATTTATCGCATCATAATCAAGCCCACTGCCTTCATTGGTTAACAGTGCACTACCGATTTTTACAACCCAGCGACGAGTTTTTCGTAAATGATTTCGTTCTACTATTTTCACGCAAAAGTCTCAAACAATGTTTCTACAAGATGTTTTTACAAAATATCGATTAAAAACGGTACAGAATGAGTTTCTATTTAATAATTTTACCTGTGACAACATCGTAGGTACCACTGGTAATTTGCTCATAATCTTCTTCGATGTCATCGTTCTCTGAGCGCCCTTTAAAACCTTCCTGAGCTTCTAAATAATCCATGATAGCAAAACAAAGCTCTTTAGTCCCTTGCTTATTAATAGCAGAAATATAGAATACAGGCCCTTTCCAGTCCAGATCTTTTACAATTTGTTGACAAACCTCTTCCCGCTCATCTTCATTAATTAAATCTGTTTTATTAATCACCAGCCAGCGTTCTTTTTCAATCAGTTTATCCAGATGTTCATTATCTTCATCTTCACTGAATTTTTCTAATTCATTTTCAATGGCTTTAAAGCTATCAACCGGATCACAGCCATCGTAAGGTGTCACATCAATCAAATGAAGCAATAAACCTGTGCGGGCAACGTGCTTTAAAAAGCGAATCCCTAAACCTGCACCTTCAGCAGCACCTTCAATTACACCAGGAATATCAGCAATCACAAAACTGCTATGAGGCACCACACTGACAACCCCGAGATTTGGTATCAAAGTTGTAAAGGGATAGTTTGCCACTTTGGGTTTTGCTTGTGACACAGAGCGAATAAAAGTTGATTTCCCCGCATTAGGCATGCCCAGCAAACCAACATCCGCCAGAACTTTTAATTCCAGTTTTAATTCACGACGCTCTGCAGGAGTTCCTAAAGTACTTTGTCTTGGAGCTCTATTAACACTACTCTTAAACCGAGTATTGCCCAAACCATGAAAACCACCTCGAGCCACTAAAAGCTCCTGGCCGGCTTCTGTTAAGTCACCAAGCACTTCCTCTGTTTCTAAATCGATGACACTGGTGCCAACAGGTACATCAACATAAAGATCATCCCCACCACGTCCGGTTTTCTCTTTGCCCTGCCCTGCCTGACCATTTTGAGCTTTATAGAAACGCGTCATGCGAAAATCAGCCAAAGTGTTCAAACCATCACTGGCTCTAAGGTAAACCGAACCACCATCACCACCATCACCACCATCTGGACCACCAAATGGAATGTATTTTTCACGACGAAAGCTGACAATTCCCCTGCCGCCCTGACCTGATTCCACTTTTATGGTCGTTTCATCAATGAATTTCATTTGCTAGTCCTGTTTTGCCCGATTTTAATCTGGTAATAGTATAAAAGTATCCGAGAATAAAAAACAAAAAGGCCCCACCAGAAACTGGTAGAGCCTTAATATGTTAGTTCATGCAAATTCTAGAATCCAGTATACCTATTAATTATAAACGTAAGTTACTCACGTACTAAAAGGTAGTTTTATAGCTGGATAACTAAAAATTATTTATTCTGCAATGACGCTAACAAATTGACGGTTTTTAGGGCCTTTTGTTTCAAAAAGAACACGCCCATCAGCTTTAGCAAATAAAGTATCATCCTTGCCAATGCCAACATTCAAACCTGGGTGAACTTTTGTTCCACGTTGGCGGATAAGAATATTACCACCTAGAACCATTTCACCACCAAATTTTTTAACACCAAGACGTTTCGATACCGAATCACGTCCGTTTCTGGTACTACCACCAGCTTTTTTATGAGCCATTTTACTACCCTTCGCTTGTCGACTTAAGCTGCTTTAAGCAGAAATTTTTTCGATTTTAAGTTCAGTATAAGATTGACGGTGTCCCATCTGCTTACGATGATGCTTTCTACGTCTAAACTTAACGATCATGACTTTTTTAGCACGGCCGTGAGAAGCAACTGTTGCTGTTACTTTACCGCCATCAAGAAAAGGCGCGCCTACTTTAACATCGTCGCCATCAGCAACCATTAGAACTTCGTTCAGATCAATGCTGGCGCCTTCTTCTGCGTTCAACTTTTCAACTTTAAGCGTTTGACCTTCGCTTACTTTATACTGCTTACCGCCAGTTTTAATTACCGCGTACATACGTTTACTCCAAACATACCAAAGTAAATAATAAGGCCTTTGTTTAATAAGATTGTTTTCACCACTATTAGCAATCCATTCCTAACAAGAGAAAAAGAAAACCTTAATGCAACACACCCGAACAAAAACCATGAATCCAAGACGATCAATTTTAGCGTGTTTCTATAATCCGTGTCAAACTCTATCCTAATTTATTTCTATAATTAATAAAATGAGTCATTTTTCACCTTGATAGACTTGACACAGTCATGAAGGATACATACGATCCCATGGTTGTATCATTTATTCATTGTTTACCACTTGATTTTAAAGCTCACTTCAACGAGTTGGGTAAACATTTTTTATATATTAACTTTAGCTATACAAATGACCATTGAAGACGTTTTTACACTAATTAAAGGTGATATGGAGAGGGTTAACAACCTGATCCAGACCAGCCTTTACTCTGAAGTTGTTCTTATCAACCAGATCAGTCAATACATTATCAATAGTGGCGGTAAGCGCCTGCGTCCTGTTCTTGTTCTATTAAGTGCCAATGCATTTATGAAGACTGAAGAAGCCAAAGAGGCTCACATCACTCTGGCAGCAGTCATTGAGTTTATACATACAGCAACACTTCTCCATGATGATGTCGTTGATGAATCAGAGCTTCGTCGAGGTAAAGATACTGCCAATGAACTCTTTGGTAATGCTGCCAGCGTATTAGTCGGAGACTTTCTTTACTCCAGAGCCTTTGAAATGATGGTTGGTGTCGGCAACATGAAAGTCATGGAAATTCTTTCTCACTCAACCAACACGATTGCAGAAGGTGAAGTTTTACAATTACTGAATTGTAATGATGCCTCAACCACTGAAGCACGTTATCTTGAAGTCATTCACTTTAAAACAGCCAAATTATTTGAATCAGCATCACAATTAGGAGCAGTTGTGATGAAACAGGACGATAAAACTGAGCAAGCTATGGCCAATTACGGCATGCATCTCGGTACCGCATTTCAATTAATTGATGACGTGTTGGACTATAGTGCTAGCAGTGAAGATATGGGAAAAAATGTGGGTGATGATCTGGCAGAAGGTAAACCAACATTACCACTTATTTATGCGATGCTTCATGGCACTCCTGAACAGGCAGCACTAATTAAAGAAGCCATTGAACAAGGTGGACTGGATCAGATTGAAGAGATTACTCAGGCAATTGAAGTCACAGGTGCACTTGATTACACCCGTAAAATTGCCCGAAACGAAGCTGAACTGGCAATTAAACAACTGGAAAATATTCCTGATTCAGATTATAAAAACGCGATGGTTACCCTGGCTAACTTCTCTGTTGATAGGAAGTATTAAGACTGACTTTTAATCGTTAGCTATATTATTAGCGACGAAAACTCATTTCAACGGAAACGGAGTCAGCAAAGCGCAAAGCATGGGGCTTATCTATTTCTACAGTAGCTTCTAGCACCTTTTCAGCAGTAGCAATCAATTCAATAATATCACCAGCCATTTTTTCCAATAAATCAAATGAGCGCTCCTCAACCAGTGCAATTATTTTTTTTGTTAGGACTTTATAGTTACATGCATCATCCACAGAATCACTGACCTTGGCTGCCGCGGCGTCATATTTCAGCTTAATATTGACAATCACATCCTGCTTTTTGGTTTTTTCTTCTTCATTAAAACCAATATACGTTCTCAAACGTAAATTTTTTATATGAATTGTTGCCACATTGTCCGGAGTTGGTGACATTTTGCATCAATCTCCCTAGCGAATTAAAGTTAAAAATTCAGAGCGCGTGGCATGTCCTTCACGAAAGGCACCGAGCATCATTGAAGTTGTCATCATAGAATTTTGTTTTTCAACACCCCGCATCATCATACATAAATGCTTTGCTTCTAATACAACCCCGACCCCTTTAGCGCCTGTCACTTCCATTATGGTTTCTGCAATCTGCTTGGTCATATTTTCCTGTATCTGTAAACGTCGGGCATACATATCAACAATCCGAGCTATTTTTGATAAGCCAACAACTTTACCCTGCGGTAAATAGGCCACATGACACTTGCCTATAAAAGGTAATAAATGGTGTTCACATAAGGAATAAACCTCAATATCTTTGACGAGAACCATTTCATCATTATCCGATTCAAAAATGGCACCATTCACAACTTCATCAATATCCTGAGTATAACCTCGGGTTAAAAATTGAAAGGCTTTAGCTGCTCGCTCTGGAGTATCTTTTAAGCCGTCCCTTTCCAGATCTTCACCGACTGCCGAGATGATATTGGCAAAATTGTCTTTCATGTTTTCTCTACTTTATTTTTTACTTTACGAGTTAAATCTTAAAAAATAGATTGTAATCAATCAGGCATTAATAGAACAGGCCTTTTTTTTAAGGTTTTTATGTTAATAGAACGATTAATGAATAAGCAAAATCTTAAAAATTCCATCAATCTAATAGTGAGCTTTTTTGGCTGTTTGTAACTTTTCATATGCTGCTAATAAGCTTTGATGGCGCTCCAGTCCCTTTAACTCCATTCCGGCATTAAATAAACCACTATAACGGGACTGACCATCAATCAAGGCAATACATTGGTCAATGGTTTCTTCGCCATATAAATTGTTTAATGCATCAAGATACATTTCTCGCACTCTGTTTTCATCTAACTGAATTTCTAACAAAACAGATAGGGCTCGATATAATTTTTCTCGGCCTTCTGATAACTGCTCCATTTCAAGACACCATTGTGCCCAATCCAAAGCTTGCTCATATTCACCCACATGCAGTGCCAACATGGCTTTTAACTCACCAATTCTCAACTCTTCCCAAACACTGTTCGGATCAGGGGCAATTCCAATCAAACCACAAACATCTGAGTGATCGCTATAATCACTCTCTTCTAATTGCTGTAGTAATTCATTTGCCTGTTCAACATCAAGAAGCCCAAGAGATAATACTCTTTCCCTGAGAATTACACCTTCGTTATTATTCTGCCAGGTAAGCTCATCAACAGGATAAATTTCTGAAACACCTGGAACAATAATACGACAACCATAAACACCCAGATGTTCATAATCGGCAATATAAATATCTTTATTTTCTTTTTCCAGCATGGCGGATAAGAATTCGAATTCTGACTCAGTACTGTTATCAAAATCCCAATAAACAAAGTCAAAGTCTTTTTCTTTTTTGAAGAAGTCGTAACTAATCAAACCACTTGAATCAATAAAGTGAGTCTCTAAATTGACTGGATCAGCAACAGCCTCATCATCAAAACATGGCGTTTGAAATCCATCAAGAGAATCCAGTCTGCGTCCCTGAAGCAATTCTGTAATAGTTCGATCCAAAGCCACTTCAAAGCTGGGGTGAGCACCAAATGATGCGAGACATCGTCCTGACTTTGGTTCCATCATAGTCACAGACATAACAGGATATTGACCACCTAATGAAGCATCCTTCACCTCAACAATAAAACCTTCTTGCTCCAGTTCTTGCTTTGCTGCATAGACTTTTGGGTACATTTGTATGATGTTTTCAGGAATTTCTGGCAAGCTAATACATTCTGCGATAATACGATTTTTCACATAGCGTTCAAACACTTCTGATAGAGCCTGAGTACGTGCTTCCATTTTTGTGTTGCCTGCAGACATGCCGTTACTGACATACAGGTTGCCAATGATATTAACAGGAAACCAGGTTTCCTTTTGATCTCTCTGGCGGATAAAGGGTAATGCACAAATACCACGCTCAGAATTTCCAGAATTGGTATCCACAAGATAGTCCGGAGTGAGTCGTTTCTCAGGGTCGTAAAATGGCCACAGTGTATTATTTAATAAACTGGAATAAATAGTGTCATCAAGCGGAAACCATTTTTCATCAGGGTAATGAACAAAATCAGCTTGAGCGATGGCTTTACCAAGGTAATAATCAGCAAAAAAATAATTACAGTTCAAGCGCTCAAAGAATTCACCCAAAGCACTTGCCAGGCATGCATTTTTTGTACTGCCTTTACCATTTGTAAATAACAAGGGACAGTTTTTATCTCGAATGTTAACAGAATAAATATTACTGACAGGGTTTAACCATAGTGCCTCTTCAATATCAAATCCCAGTGACTTCAGTTGAGCCTGCATTTTTTCAATCGAGACTTCCAAAGCCTCATCTTTACCTTTAATATAGGTTTTAGTCATTTTTCCAATCGCCCTGAGCTATTAATATTTACTTCAAATTATTAAATTTATGTCTATGCTATCTGTGTTAAATCAATGAATCCACAAGAAGAATATAATAAAACACACTATCTTTATACCCCTTTGTTTTGTGAAGAAAATATTTGGCAATTAATACTATCGCTTTCTACTACAAGCAATGTAAATCAAATGGCAAATCATCTCAAAATAGAACGGGATAAAATGTGGGTTCTTATCATAACGAATAAGAAGCAAAAAATCGCCTTACTTAACCAACAAGCAGCATCAGCAGAGCAACCTGTTATCTGGGACTATCATGTTATTTTGCTGGCAGAAATTAATCATCAGTTTTTTATTTTTGACTTTGATACTCGATTATCCTTTGTGACTCCCTTACAGGACTACTTACAAAAGACGCTCATTTCTCTGGATAAATTACCGCAAGAATTTATTCCTAGTATCAGAAAAATACCCGCTCAATCCTACCTGGAACGTTTTCATTCTGATCGCACCCATATGCTAATTCAGATTGAAAAATCTCAATTTCCAGCATGGCCTATTATCAATTCAGGTAAGGAACATTGCATTTCACTTGAGGATTACTTAAATATTGAACAGCCCCTTAATGATCAAAGTCTGTTAACCCAAATTTCCTCAATAGTCACCCTGGAACAGTGGCTAACAACTTCCTGTCAATAACTTTTTCTCAAGTAAGAACACTCTTTCATTAAAATAAGACATATTTTGTGATCGAGGACTGCGACTCTCTTCATTGATGTCAGCCACTTCTAACAATTCAATGTCAAAATGCTCTCCATACAATCGATAAACTTCTTCTTCAGTCACAGAAAATGGAGGGCCTTGCTTCTCTTTTTCATCATAATCCAGAGTCAATAATAACATACTCACTTTTTTGGGAAGTAAAGTTAACATTTTTTCCACATATTTTTCGCGCATTTCGGAGGGTAAAGCCACTAATGCTGCCCGGTCATAAACTACTGAAATATCAGGAAGATAGTCTTTTTCCAGAGCAAAGAAATCACCACAAAGAATATCAACTTCAGGACTCGACCAAAGCGTTACTTCTGATTGCCCCTGAAAATTTTTTTCAGAAGAAATGATGGTTTTACTTGCATTTAGCTGTTGTTCTGTATAAAAATCTTGCACCGCAAGGGTGCTTAATTCATTACCAATGACGCGATGTCCCTGCTGGTGAAAAAAAAGAAGGTCATTTGTTTTACCACATAATGGAACAAAAACATGACTTTGATCGGGCACATCAAATTTATGCCAATACTTTGATAAATAAGAATTAATCTTATCAAGGTGAAAGCCAATACGTTGTTCTTGCCAGCGTTGATGCCAAAATGAATGATGCATAAAAATACGTACCTATATATAGTATGAAACGAATGAGCCTTGGCTCCACTTTAGGCAACTAAAGTCTTTTTGAAATATGATGAATTATATTATTTTGTTAAAAAAACTTGACAAAATAAGTGTCTAAGCATTATTCCTTAATAGGGATTCAAGACACAAAAATAAAGTATTAGGGTTTTTAAACACCTTGAGACAAATAAAAATAACTGATAGAAACTAAAAAAGAAAAATTATGGGTAAATCACTGGTTATTGTGGAGTCACCGGCCAAGGCCAAGACTATTAACAAATATTTAGGCAAAGATTTTGTCGTTAAGTCCAGCGTGGGACACATTCGTGATCTACCGACCAGCGGTAGTAGCAGAAAAACAGCTATGACGCCTAAAGAAAGGGCACAATTAGCAGCACAATCACGTAAATTACCGCTCGAAGAAAGAGAAAAGCGCAAAAAAGAGCGTGCACAAACAGCCTTAATTGAACGCATGGGCATCGACCCTGAAAATGGTTGGAATCCTCAGTATGAGACCATGCCAGGTAAAGAAAAAGTCATTACCGACCTGAAAAAATTAGCCAAAACTTCCGAAACCATCTATCTCGCAACCGATTTGGATAGAGAGGGAGAAGCCATTGCCTGGCACCTGAAAGAGACACTCGGTAACAAAGACACTGTATTCAAACGTGTGGTTTTTAATGAAATCACTGAAAAAGCCATTCAGGAAGCCTTCTCAACTCCAGGCGAGTTAAATATGGATCACGTTAATGCACAACAAACCAGACGTTTTCTGGATCGCGTTGTGGGTTATATGGTTTCGCCACTACTATGGAAAAAAGTCGCACGAGGCCTATCGGCTGGTCGAGTACAATCTGTTGCTGTTAAACTAGTGGTTGAACGTGAGCGAGAAATTCACGCCTTTAACCCTGAAGAATATTGGGAAGTTTATGCCGATCTTCTGACCGATAAAAAAGATGAACTACACGCTCAGGTATTAAAATATCAAGGCAAAGAGTTTCGTCCAACCAATAAAGCAGATACCGACTCCGCTTTAAAAACACTGGAAAATGCTGACTATCAATTAAGTAAGCGAGAAACCCGAGCAACCAGCAGCCGTCCCAGAGCCCCTTTTATTACCTCAACACTACAACAAGCAGCCAGTACTCGAATGGGCTTTGGCGTTAAAAAGACTATGATGCTTGCTCAACGTTTGTACGAAGCAGGTTATATTACCTACATGCGTACTGATTCAACGAATTTAAGTACTGAAGCTGTTGCCAGTGCCCGAGATTACATCGGTGGGAATTTTGGCAAAAAATATTTACCAGAAAAACCAAATGTCTATAGTAGTAAAGGTGGAGCACAAGAGGCTCACGAAGCCATACGCCCATCTGATGTCAATATTAGTGCTACTGATATTAATGGAGTTGATCGTGATGCTCAGCGTCTTTATGAGCTCATCTGGAGACAATTTCTTGCCTGCCAAATGACTCCAGCTAAATATGAGAACACTTCTCTGATCATTAGCGCTGCAGATTATGAGCTGAAATTAAAAGGTCGCACCATTTTATTTGATGGTTGGACTCGTGTCATGAAAGCCATTGCTAAATCTGCTGAAGAAGTGATTTTGCCTGTCGTGAAAGAAGGTGATAAATTTAAATTACAAGAATTATTACCCACTCAACATTTTACCAAGCCACCGCCACGCTTCTCAGAAGCCAGCCTGGTCAAAGAATTAGAAAAAAGAGG
>JAPHSW010000002.1 GCA_026196615.1 Gammaproteobacteria bacterium
CAACAAACCAGCAATTGGAAACCGTTTATGAACGTTGGGATGAGCTTGAGGAAAAGAAAGCAGGCAATTAAATGTAAAAATTTCTTTAATGCAATAAGTATGATTAAACTCTTTATAAATCAATAGGTTCAAGTTTTTAGATAGAAAATCACTTGATTTATTACTTCAGGTAGTTTATCCTTCCCGACCTTGGAGAGGTGGCCGAGTGGTCGAAGGCGCACGCCTGGAAAGTGTGTAAGCGGCAACGCTTCGGGGGTTCGAATCCCCCCCTCTTCGCCATACATAAAAAAAGCGTGTTTGATTTAATCAAACACGCTTTTTTTATGTGAGTCACTTTAATTGTTATGAGCTTCACTTATTTAATGAAAATAAAAACTATCTAGCATCTTTAATTTGTTGGTTAATGCTTCAATCTGACCATTATAAATACGTATTTGAGCAGATGCGTCTTTTGAAGAGGTTAATGAGTGGTTTAGTTTGCCTGTTCTATTTAAGGAATTCTTTAGAGAACTTTGGCTTAAAGAGCTTTGCTTTTCAGCAATATGATTAAGAATGGTATGCTTTTGATTTCTAAGGCTGATAATTTGCCCAACTAACTTTGCTTCATAATCCATCATGAGGTATATCCCTATTTTATTTCAAATACTCAATAATCTGTAACCTTTGCCAATACTCCTGTATTTAAAGCTAAGGTTTTTAACAATTATAATGCTAATGTTCTTGTATTTAGCATGAAAAAGCAAGTAAATGTTTCAATTTCTCTTTTTTAGACTTAATTAAGCTTTTGTACATTCTTATTAAATATTGGGGTTCATTCTGTTGTTGGCCAACTTCAACTAATTGCTCTAATTCAGCAATTTCTGTTTCAAGTTGTTTTTGTAACTCCAGCTCCATCAGAAAATAACTCCTTGTAAATAATAGGGCTATTCTAATATAACTATTATTAGATCTATGTAGGAAGTTAAAACAATATGTGTAGGAATTTAAAGAAAAAATTGGTCAGAATTTATTTACATGAGGTTCAAAAAGCATACAGACGAGATCGGTTGCTGCACTGATAATAAAGAGATCAGATTCATTTGGCATACCTGTTTTTTTATAGTAAAAATCCACAGTGGCTAAAACTTTTGCATCGGTCGATAGGACTGGTTCAGAACAGCATGCCTTATAAGGAGAATCTTTATATACAGGAACAAACTTTTTCTTATTAGGTGATTGAGTGTCTAATGGTGATTTTTCTGAATCAAAATTAATACTTGAAATAATTTTTCGTTTAACGGATGTGGCGGCAATTGAGCAGGCATTATTTTCCAGGGTCACATCAAGGTGGTCAATTTTTTGTTTGAATTCTGTTGGTATGCTTGGAGCAGCACCTACTTCAAGTATATTGTTTTGATGATCATAGATCATAATGACACAGTTGACGTCCTGAATAATCGACTCTACTCCTTTTACAAGTACATTTAGAATATTCTCATGTGAATGGCTATCAGAAATTAATTGTAAAACCTGGCACCTGAGTTGTAATAACATTTTATCCTGACGAATTCTGGTAATATCCTGTGCCATTCCCTCAACTTGAATGATTCGTTTATTTTCATCATATTTTGGTGTTTCTGTGACGAGTAAATATTGTATTCGACCTGATTTATTATATATTTCAACTTCAAAACTATTTTGATTTTGTTCGATGAATGTTTGTCGTGCTTTTTTGAGAACAAATTCTGTCTGGGCATTTTGGGGTAAATATTGAACCGGATTATCTAAAAATTCTTTCTTTGAAAAACCCAAAACCTGATGAACAGATGAGCTGACAAATGTGAAATTATTATCTTTATCTCTAGTATAGAAAAAGTAACTTTCGTTGATTGCATTAGCTAAATTCTTGTATTTAACTTTATCAAGTTCAATAACTCGTTTCTGTTCCAATAATTCTTTGGTTTGTATTTTTACCTGAGCTGTTAAATGATTTGTCACTTTAAAAAAAGTAATAAAAAGTAAAAGTTCAATGATGATAAAAGCAATGATGCCATAAAGAAGATTGAACCATTGTTCTTCATTATAAATAGTCATTTGTTCATTAATATTTCGAGCAATAAAAATAGCTCCAATATCTGTTCGAGAGGGAATTTTTGTTCCAAGATAATCTCTAAATGGGTGAAAAGTATAAGAGTAATAATGTTCGTTGTACTTAATGAGCCTGGCTATACCATCAGCTTTTTTGGATTGATTCTCAGAATTTATTTTTTTGGCGATATGTGAAAGAAATTTCTTTTGATGGGGGCGAGAACTGGCTTCTAATATACAGTTGCAACCATTAATCGTATTATTGTTATAATTTCCTGTAATAAACTCATCCCAAACGGTTTCTTTAATATGTTTGTTATTGAGTAGAACACTGAGTTCAATATTAATATTCTGATCAATGGTTTCTAATAATTTCTTATAGGATGTACCGACTTCCAAAGCACCAACATAAACGTCTTTTTGTACTTCTTGATCCCAGGCAAAAATTGGCATTACACTACGTAATCCAGAATAAATTCTACCCGTTTCAAAACCACTTCGAGGTGTTTGTTCTGCATTAGTATCAACGATAATGAAGCGCAAATCATCTATCCTGTCACCAAACTTTTCTGGCTTATGAACGCGTAAAAAGCTTAATGCACCTGGCCCCAGATGAAAGTGTAATTGACGAACATCAAACTGTTTAGTTGCGATTTGCCAGGGGGTAGCAACCAGTTGATAAAGCTGGTTTCTTATTTCTGCTGTTTTGGGGCCGCCAGTTCCTTCATTTCCGGTGGTTTTACTTTCAAGTTCAAGGGCTTTTTTCCCTTGTAAAAAAAGATCTTGAATACGCTTATCACTGGCAAAAAGGGTTGCCTGCATAGAAAGCCCATTATAAGTGGATTCCAGAACAGTTTTATAAATAGCATAGTCGTTTTGACTGTCTTCTTGAAGGGTTACATAAAATGTATCGCGGGTAAAGAAATAGTTAGCGGTGACAAAAACTGCATCAATTAAAGCAATAGCTAAACTGAGAAAAATAAAAAATTTTTTATTTTTTACCATCTTTATGCTTTTGTGTTATGTGGTGAAAGCGAATCAAAACAGTTGTCTCATTCTTTAAGATATCAACCTGTAACTGCTAAGTTAAATTGGCATTAGCATATAGAGGTAAACCATAGGTTGAGTGATAGTATACCGCTACATATTAACCGTTTCAGCAGCTTTAAGCAATATTGATGAAAAAGTGAGATCTGAGGGGCGCTTAACATCAAGAGACTATTACTTCAAGGGAATTAGTCATGATTAATTCTTTATGTTTGTGAGAAAATAATGGATGTTATATAGGGGAAATAGTATTAACTTAAATAAGAAAGATGTCAGATAATTGCGTCATTTAATGGCAATTTAAGGTATGATAGTAACCATTCGTGATTTTTGCTAACTTGTATGAGACTGCAGAATTGAACACAAAGCGTCAACTTGGAATATTATTCAAAATTATAGCTTTAAGACAAAATACATATAAATAGATTGAAAAAAGTTATTGAATTGCCTATCCTTAAATACAGGAAAAATTTGGTGAGATTTTATGCACATAGCATAAATCACCTGATCACTCGTACTATTATCCGCTGTTTTTTCGGGCTAACCTGCTATCCTCCACTGTAAATAAATAATAAAGGGAATAAATTATGTATGTTGAAGAACTATTGGGTGTAATTTTTAACTTTTGGACAGGGCTGGCCGTATTAATTATTATCCTGGTCAAATCATCGATCAAATTTGTACCTCAGAATCGGGCATATGTTGTAGAACGATTCGGTAAGTACAATAAAACTATGGTTGCCGGGCTGAATATGCTTGTTCCCTTCATTGATAAAGTAGCTTATAACCAGTCATTAAAAGAGCATGCTTATGATGTGCCCAGCCAGGCGGCAATCACTAAAGATAATATCTCGTTGGTGGTCGATGGTGTTCTGTATCTGAAATTACTTGATGCTTATAAGGCATCCTACGGTGTGGATAATTATGTGTATGCCGTTACCCAACTGGCGCAGACCACGATGCGTAGTGAAATCGGTAAGATCGATCTGGATAAGACCTTCGAGGAACGCGAAAGTCTGAATATCAATATTGTTAATGCCATCAACCTCGCTTCAGAACCCTGGGGTGTGCAGGTCATGCGTTATGAGATCAAAGATATCGAACCACCGCGTACTATCCTGGATGCAATGGAACGCCAGATGAAAGCAGAGCGTGAAAAGCGCGCCACTATTCTTGAATCTGAGGGGAATCGACAATCGGCAATCAACGTCGCTGAAGGTGCCAAACAAGCGCAGGTTTTATCTGCTGAAGCGGATAAGGCTGAACAGATCTTACGTGCTGAAGGTGAAGCACAGGCTATTATCGCAGTTGCAGAAGCACAGGCGAAAGCACTTGATACCGTCGGCAAGGTAGCTAATACCATAGAAGGTCAAAAAGCCATTCAACTGGATCTTGCGGGTAAAGCAATCGAGGCTAAAAACGCCATTGCCAAAGATTCAACGGTGGTTTTATTGCCGGATAGCAATACTAATGCAGCCAGTGTGGTTGCTGAAGCGATGACTATTATCAACACCATAAATAGTGATAAAACTAACAATTAACATGTGGAGTAGGTCGATATGATTGCTGATTATATTGTCAGTCACCAGGCGGAGTTCTGGTTGGTCTTTGGTTTTACCATGTTGGTTATTGAAGTGGTTACAGGCTTTACCACCGGTGTTTTTCTATTTGGTGGACTGGGTGCGCTGAGCACCGGGGTGTTGATGAGTTTTGGCGTACTGCCAGAAACATGGATCGCGGGTATTTCCTGTACCGGTATTAGTTCAGGAATCATTACTATGATACTGTGGAAGCCGCTTAATAAATTACAGGGCGACCGTCCAATAGAAAAAGACAATAGCAGTGACCTGATTGGACATGAGTTTGTTGTTGAAACTGATATTGCGCTGAATAAACCCGGCGTGACCGATTATTCGGGTATCCGCTGGAAAGTTGAGATTGCTAAAGATGCCGGTGTGGATTCTATAGCGGCTGGGCAAACAGTGATTGTCAGCTCGGTTGAAGTGGGTCTGTTCAAGGTTAAACCCAATCAATAAAAAAGGTGGAGTACTATAAACCATCCATCAACTAAAAGCTGAATTCTTGTTTGATTTTTTGGAATTAATTCAAAAAAAATGAAAAATAGTGTTACTGGCAGAGGTTTTTGTTAACGTTCTGTATCCAACTCTGGAAGATCTTAAAAAAGTCTATTTCTGACCTATAAAAAGAATAGGGAATTCAATAGCACTTTTCACGCTACAACTCACAATTTGCAACATTTCTATATCCAAAATCAGTATGATATTGCTCATGTGAAAAATAGAGCTTTTATTATTATGAAATTACTATTAATAAGAAATGTGCCATATTTCGTCATAATTGATCATGAGAAATTCAGTAACTATTCATTTTTTTTAGATAAGATATGACCTATCAAATAGGTAAATTCAAAAATTTATATTCAAACTGGTGTGCACATGACACAAAATTTAATGAAAAAACTGATCAAAGCAAATAATCTCATTTTTCTAATATTGAGTATATTTTTTTTGGTCGCTTGTGAGGATGAATCGAAAAAAGCTAAATCAAATGAATTAGCCAATGATGTCCAATCCTTGACTAGTGTTAATTATGGTTCTAATCAAAATTCCAGTTCTAAATTTAAATCTGAACCCATTCATGATTATTCTAAAAGCACATTTAAAATTCTTGATTTTTCAGAGCGTGATTATAAAGGTGTAAGTAGTCTGGGAATCGTTTTATCAGTTCCTTTAGAACCAAAAAAAGATTTTCAAAAATATTTTGTACTTGAGAAAAGAGATGGTGGTCGAGTAGATGGTGCATGGATTTTATCAAAAAATGGTAAGGAACTCTTTTTCAAAAACATAGAACCCGAAAAAGAATATTTATTAACCGTTTATGCCAATCTTAAAGCGTCAAATGATCAGGAACTTGGAGAACGTTATAAGAATACAATAACTACAAGAGCAATAGAGTCATCCGTTTCATTTGCACATGATGGTGGTATTCTTCCTTTGACACATTCAAAAGGACTACCTGTATACAGCACTAATATTAAACAAGTTGATATTGAATTTCATCGAGTTAACCCCGATAAGATGATGTCTTTTTTGAAGTCATGGCGTGGTGGTAAACAAGGTGCATATCGATTAGATAAGTATACAGAAAATTCTGATTTAGTTTATTCTGCTCGGTTTGACTTACCAATTGAAAAAAATAAACGTGAACGGGTTATATTATCGATCGATCATATTGACACATTAAAACATGCCGGAATATATATGGCGGTGATGAAAGTCCCTGGTCAGTATGATTATCGACAAGCGGTGACATATTTTATTCGAAGTGATATCGGTATTCATGTCAGACGTTACCCTGGGAAATTAGATATTTACACTCGTTCCTTAGTGACAGGAGCGGCCATGGAAAATGTGAAAGTCAGTTTGCTGGATGAGAACAGTCAATTATTAACATCAAATGCATCAGATAAAAGTGGCATCGTTTCTTTTTCAACGAATCTGAAAAAATCACACCTGATTCTGTCTCAAAAAGGGACGCAGATGTCAATTGTTCGTCTTAATAGTCCCGCTTTGGATTTATCTGAATACAATCTTGGAACCCGTCCAGCTTTTGAAAATGAAGCCTTTATTTATGCGCCTCGTGATTTATATCGGCCAGGTGAGAGAGTTGAATTTAGTATGCTTTTGCGTAATTCAGACGGGCAATTAATTCCAGATATCCCATTACAAGCTACGGTAAAGCAAGAAGATGGTCAGGTCGTAGAGCAATTCACCTGGCGAGCTCAGGAATTGGGATATTATTATCATAAATATGATTTAGCGAAAAATGCTAAAACTGGTCTATGGCATATCGAAGTTAAACTACCTGGAGATGACACTCCTAGAAAATGGACTTTTCTGGTTGAGGATTTTTTACCCGAGCGGATGAAATTGACTTTAGATGAATCTGATACTGAGCGATTTGTTGAACCAGAAAAAACAATTATCGTTCAAGTAAATGGCCAATATTTATATGGGGCACCTGCTTCTGGAAATCGTTTAGAAAGCACTATTCATACTTATATTGATCAGGAAGCCATTGAATCACTTCCTGGGTATTTTTTTGGTCTATCTGAAGAAGAAAATGCAAGAAAAAATTATGAGCTGAAGAATGAAACATTGAATGAGAAGGGACTGTTGAACCTAAACGTGCCATCTACCTGGAAGAACATCAAATCCCCAATTGTTGTAAAGTTAACCAGTAGTTTATTTGAAACTGGAGGGCGAGCAATTAAACGTCAGGCAAAGTATCGGGTTTGGCCAGATGAATCTCTAATAGGAATCAGACCTCATACTGATGAGCCACAAGCAAATACTCTTCTCAAGTTTGATGTAGTTAATGCCAACCAATTCGGGCAACTGCTAAAGGCTGATGATTTACATGTAAGCTTAATTAAGAAACGACGTGATTATTATTGGTCTTATAATGATTCTGATGAATGGGAAATGAATTATAGTGAAAAACAATATCCAGTGTTAAATCAAACACTTTCTATAAAAGAAGGTGAAAAAAAATTGCTTGAACTTCCTGTTGAATGGGGAGAGTATCGACTGGAAGTTTTAAATCCAAAAAATCAGTTGATGACCAATATTGAATTTAATGCGGGGGGCTCCTGGTACTATGAAAATGAACAATCAAAAATCACCCGACCAGATAAAATTAACCTGGTTTTAAATAAGAAGACTTATCGCTCAGGAGATGTTGCTCAGGTTCTCATCAAATCACCTTTTAAAGGTAATGGTATTGTTATTGTAGAGAATAATCAGGAAAAACTCTGGCAGAAAAATATTGAACTGAATGATTCAAATGAATATAAATTGGATATTCCTATTTCATCAGATTGGAAACAGCATGATATTTACATTTCCACCGTACTTTTTAATCGTATGGATGTTCAGCAAGAAAAAAGTCATATTAAACGTGCTGTAGGTTTAGCTCATTTACCTCTTGATAGAACAAACCGCCAAATCAAAATGACATTAAATGCAACAGAAAAAAGTAAACCATTCTCGAAACTTCCAGTGACCATTCAACTGGATAATGACTCATTAAAAAATATAAATCTAACAAAAAATAAAGAAAAAAAGATTAGAGTGACCCTTGCCGCAGTTGATGTTGGTGTGCTGAATGTCAGTAATTATAGTACACCTGATCCTTTTAGCTGGTTTTTTGCCCAAAGACGATATGCAGTTGACAGTTTGGATCTCTATGGAAACATTATGGATGGTCGAAGTGGTCTTATAGGTCAACAACGTTTCGGTGGTGATATGGATGTGACCAGTGCTGGAAACTTACAAAAATCTGAAGTAAAGATTGTTTCTTTATTTCAACAACCTGTGTTATTTGATGAACAAGGCATGGCAACTGTTTCATTAGATATTCCTGATTTTAATGGTCAGTTACGTCTTATGGCATTAGCTTTTGATGAAAACTCATTTGGTCAGGCAGAAAAAAATGTAACCATTGCTGCGCCTTTGGTGACTCAGCTTTCAATGCCACGTTTTCTTGCAGCTAATGATGAATCAAAAGCGACCTTAGATATTCATAATCTAAGTGGAAAAAAACAAACAATTCATATTGCTTTAGAGAGTGATGCAAAGATTGATATTTTAGAGTCTGTTAGAGAAATATCTTTAGAAGAGGGGGAAAAAACAGTACAACATTTTGTCATTAGAAGTCAGTCTCAATTTGGATTATCAGATATTAGTTTATCAATTAACTCTCTGTCTGATGAGGAGCAAGTGGAAGATTCTATGAATCAGAAAAAAGACAAAAATAATGATATTGATTTGCAGCGTCATTGGCAATTAGCAATAAGACCTGCATGGCCTGCCGTTATTCGTAATAAAAAACAAATTATTGACTCAGGTGAGACAGCTATACTAAAGGTAAAAACCAGTGATTTGATGTCTGAAACACTTACGGGTGAAGTGATTGTTTCAAATCAACCACCTATCAATTTGTCTTCGCACTTGGAACACTTGTTGAAATACCCATATGGCTGTCTTGAACAAACGACCAGTAGCAGCTTCCCATGGCTATTTGCAAGTGAAGAAAATATCTCCTTATTGGGACTTAAAGAGCTTAAAATAAAAAACTCCCCCATTGATTTTTCTAAGCGTAAACAATATTTGTCTCGTGGCGTTCAAAGGCTTAGTGCAAAACAACTAAGCAATGGTGGTTTTGGACTTTGGAGTAATCAGAGTAGTGAAGAGTTTTGGTTAAGTGTCTATGCCAGTCATTTTCTTATTCAAAGTAAAGATCAGGGAGTTGATGTTCCAGGTAGTGTTTTAAAGCCTGCAATTAAACGTTTGCAACAATATTTGAGATCGACAAGACCGGGTTATGATTATCGTTATAGTCAAGCACCAGAACATTTAACCTTGGCATACAAGTCTTATGCTGCTTATGTCCTTTCAATGATTAAACAGGCACCATTGGGTACTATGCGAACGCTTTATGATTATCATAAAAATGATGCACATTCTGGACTTCCATTAATGCACCTGGGTATTGCACTTAGTCATCAAGGTGATAAGAAGCGAGGCAAAGCTGCAATCAATGAATCATTAACTATTTCTCGAAAAGAGAATAGCTATTTAGGTGATTATGGTAGCAAACTACGAGATGTGAGTTTAATGCTGGAAGTACTGGTTCTATTTAATCCCACTCATGGTGGTGTGAATCAATTGTTGAGTAATTTACAAGATGAGCTAACGAAACGACAATGGCTTAGTACTCAAGAGCGTAACGCCTTATTTATGACTGGAGTTGCACTGAAAAGTAAAGGTAAAAAACAATGGCAGGCGATCATTTCAACTGCTATTGAAGAAAAGAAAATCATTCATGAAGGAGATTATAAACAAAAAATATCTCAGGAAACGCTTGAATATATGGATGAAGATGGTATTGAACTTAGTTCTCTGAGTGATGAAAGACTCTATGCAAGCATAAATATTGGTGGCTATACAATTAAAGCACCAGAAGCTGACTTTAGCCACTTTAATATTAATCGTACTTACTATAATGTCAAAGGTGAAGTGATACTGCCAGAGCAAGTGGCAGTGGGAGAATTAATGATTGTTGAGCTTTCATTGCAAGCAAAAAATCGAATTCAGGATGCTTTAGTGGTTGATTTGTTACCTGCTGGATTTGAAATTGAAAATCAAAATCTTGAGCACAGTATTAAATTGGATGAGTACCACATAGGATCAAAGGCTTTGATAGATAGAATGTCATCGAATGATATTAAATATCAAGCATGGCGAGATGATCGATATGTTGCTGCGATTGATATCAAAAGTCATACAACACAACGATTATATTACTTACTTCGTGCTGTTACTCCAGGAACATATCAAGTACCTCCACCTTATGCAGAAGACATGTATAGACCATACATTCGAGCAATTGGTGAATCAGAAGAACCTCAAAAAGTAATCAATCGCAGTTATAAAATGTAAAACTTAGAGATAAAACAAGAAATTTTATACGCTCATGAAAAAAATATTATATACAAGTCGAAATATTCTTTATATTTTTTTGTTAATCTTTCTATTGTTTGCAGTATTTGATCAGTTGGCTCCCTTACCAACACCATTTTCAAATAATAGCTCTGATAAGTTTGCAAAAATAATTGTGGCACAGGATGGCACACCCATGCGAGCATTTGCTGATCACAAGGGAGTATGGCGATACCCAGTGAGCATTAATGATGTTTCACAACGATATATTGAAACCCTATTAGCTTATGAAGATAGATGGTTCTGGTTTCATCCTGGAATTAATCCATTGGCCATGCTCAGAGCAATGAAACAGAATCTTATCAATGGCCGTATAATTTCTGGTGGTTCAACACTCACTATGCAAGTGGCTCGAATTATTGATCCGCATAGTCGAACTATTTCTGGAAAACTAAAGCAGGCTTTCAGAGCTTTACAATTGGAGTGGCATTATAGTAAATCAGAAATTCTAACTATGTATTTAAATTTAGCACCATTTGGCGGACCAATCGAAGGAGTGCAGGCGGCCAGTTTTGCTTATTTGAGCAAAAGTGCAAAAGAGTTGAGTTTGGCTGAAGCTGCTTTATTAAGTGTGTTACCCCAATCACCAAGTCGTTTTCGTCCGGATCGACATCCACAAAAAGCCACTAGTGCAAGAAACAAAGTACTGCAACGTTTGCATCGCTTTGGTTATATTACTCTTGATGAATTTAAAGATGCAAAATTAGAAATTGTGGTTCCTCAATTAAATGCCAGTCCAATGTTGGCTCCAATATTAGCTCGTCGTCTAAAAAATAAATCACAACAGGGGAAACCTCTTGTAACAACCATTGATGCTAATTTACAGTTTAATTTAGAATCTTTAGTCAAAGATTATTCTTATCAATTATCTAAAAAAAGTTCAGCGGCCGTGTTGGTTGTGAATCATCATACTATGGCGGTTAAAGCTTATGTTGCTTCATCAGACTTCCATGATAAACATCGTTATGGTCAGGTTGATATGATTCAAGCTATACGTTCACCCGGTTCAACTTTAAAACCATTTCTTTATGCTATGGCACTGGATCAAGGTTTGATCAGTTCTCATTCAATGTTAGTGGATAAAAAAATAAATGTGGCTGGGTACAAGCCTGAAAATTTTTCTCAATCTTTTTCTGGAGCAGTCAGTGTCAGTGAAGCACTACAACGTTCTTTGAATATTCCTGCTGTACAGGTTTTGCAATTTCTTGGGCCAGGATTTTTTCATTCTAAATTAGAAAACTCTGGATTGACTTTAAAAATGCCAATAGACAGTCGTCCTAACTTGTCCATGATCTTGGGGGGAGCCGGGACTCGTCTTGAAGAATTGGTTGTAGCGTATACTGCCTTTTCAAGAGAGGGGAAAACTAGTCAGTTGATCTTCACAAAAGATGAATTAATATCTGATGTGAAGAAAAAAGAAACTCATCTGATGTCTCCAGGTGCTGCCTGGATCATTCATAATATTTTATCTAAAATTCCATACCGAAACAGATTTTCAGAAATAGTTAATCATTCCAGTAATGACACCATAAATAGTAAGGATAAACTGTTAGCCTGGAAAACAGGAACCAGTTATGGATTTCGTGATGCCTGGGCTATTGGTATGACTTCAGATTATACTATTGGTATATGGACAGGACGTCCTGATGGTACTCCGGTTCCAGGACATTATGGAGCACAAACAGCTGTTCCTTTATTAAAAGCTGTGAGTCAAAACTTATCAGTGTCAGTTGAATCCTACAAATCAGAAAAAAAACGTATGATTCGTCCTGAATCTGTGACGCAAAAATCAATTTGTTGGCCCAGTGGTGAGCTTTTAGAACAAACAGAATTGGCTCGATGTGAAAAACAAGTGAAGGCATGGATATTAGATGAAACAATTCCACCAGTACTCGCTGTTAATCCAGAATTAGAGACTGTTTTTGATGAATTAAATATAACATCGATCAGTAACGGTGCTCATATAAAGAAACCAGAGGGCATTGATGAGGATCTATCCATTAATCTTGAAGCACAAGGTGGACTTGGAAATATTTATTGGTTTGTTAATGGTCAGGTGGTTAATCATCAGGCAACACGTTCGATTTTAAGTTATACCTTTAGTAAAAGTGGGCAATATATCATCAATGCAATTGATAAATCAGGTCAGAGTGCTGAGGTCACTCTTTTTGTTCAAATTTGATTTAAATCAATGATTGAAAATGATTCTTTTTAAGACTAGTATTGTTGTAATTATTCAAGTTCAATTTCTGTCTTATAGAGAACATCATGAAAAAATATTCATTTCACTTCTATGCATTATGTTTATCCATTCTGCTATTTTTTCCCTTACAGGTTTTTTCTGCAGCTGACAGTAAGGCATCATTTTCCCAGGCAGAATTGGATCAAATGGTGGCACCCATTGCCTTATATCCTGATTCGCTTTTATCTCAGATTCTTATGGCATCGACCTATCCCGCCAATGTTTCAGAAGCTGTTACATGGTCAAAAAATAATCCAAAACAGCAGGGTGATGAGGCAGTGAAAGCCGTTCAAGAAAAATCATGGGACCCCAGTGTGATGTCACTGGTTGCCTTTCCTCAAGTTTTAGAAATGATGGGTAAAGAACCTGATTGGGTACAAAATTTAGGTGATGCCTTTTTAGCATCGCCTGATGATGTGATGAATACAGTACAAAGTTTACGAAGAAAAGCAAAAGAAGAAGGTAACCTCGAAACGACTAAAGAACAAAAAATAGTTATTGAACAGGCGTCCCCTGAAATTATTATTATTGAGCCTGCTGACCCTAAAGTTGTTTATGTCCCTGTTTATAATCCAACAGTTGTTTACGGTGTCTGGTGGTGGCCCGCATATACGCCGTATTACTATTATCCTCCACGCTATGGGTTTGGTTCAGCCGTTGTTGCAGGCATTGGTTTTGGTGTCGGTGTGGCAATTACCAATTCCTTATGGGGTGGTTGTAATTGGAGACGAGGTGATGTAGATATCAATGTGAATCGTTACAATAATATTAATGTGAATAACAATAGAATAAATGCTAGTAACAAAACTACTAATTGGACACATAATAACAACAATCGACGTACACCTTATCGCGATCCTGCAAGCCAGAAAAAATATAACAAACAATTAGGTGATGCTGACAAACGTAAAGATTATCGTGGTAGAGATAATAGAAGAGACACCCAAAATGCTTTAGGCAATACTACACGTGATGCTGAACGCCAACGAGCACAGGCTTCTTTAAAAAAACATGGTGCTGATCCAGTTGCTGCACGAAAAAATTTATCTGGAGCAGGAGGGGATCAAGTAAGAAATCAGGTGAATAAAGTTGATCAGAATCGGGGGGGGCTCAATAAATCAAGTGGTTTGTCTAATAATACATCACGACGAGATAATTCCAGGACGACAAACCTTTCGAACAATCGTTCTACTTCATCTAGTAATCGTTCCAATTCTCTTTCTGGTATACGTAATCAGGGAAAATCTTCCCAAAATTATAACCGAGGTAGTCGTTCAAGAGGAAGTGCGAGTAGAGGAGGGCGTGGTAGAAGATGATTGAGGAATATAAAATGTTAAAAGAAATGGAGAACATAATGAATGTTGATGACAATCATTCTTATACTCAAACAAAACAGACAGTGATTGTTTCAGGAGCCAATACCCATCAAAAGATACCATATATGACGAATTTTCGTTTAAAAATGATGACTTTTTTTAGTATAGGTTTATTCCTATTGACTTCGATAACGACGGTTGTCGCTCAACAAACTCATTTCTCAACACCTGAAGCGGCGGCAGATAAACTGTATGATACTGTGCTTAATAAGGATTTAGATTCTGTTAAGGCACTATTTGGAGAAGATAATTTATACCTATTACCAGTCACTGAAATTGAAGAAAAGAATAAGTCACTTTTTCTTGATGCCTGGAATAAATCTCATCAACTGATTGATGGTAAAAAAGATGAAAAATTTATTGAAGTGGGTGTGCAGGGATGGACTTTTCCTATTCCTTTAGTAAAAGGAAATGACGGTTGGTCTTTTGATACCGCTGCTGGTGCAGAAATTGTTTTGACAAGACGAATTGGTCGTAACGAATTATCAACTATGCAAGCCTCTCTTGCCTACTATGATGCTCAAAGAGAGTATGCTGAACAGGATCGAAATAACGATGGGATGTTAGAGTATGCTCAAAAATTTAAGAGTACATCTGGAAATAAGGATGGTTTATATTGGTTTGTTGAACCAGGAGAAACTCCTAGTCCATTAGGTGCATTGTTTTCTGAAAATACTCCGGAAGGTGCTTATCATGGTTATTATTATAAAATTCTCAAGGGGCAGGGGACTCATGCACGTGGAGGAGCCTACAGCTATATGAGTGGTGAACGAATGAGCTTAGGATTTGCATTGGTTGCCTGGCCAGCAGAATATGATGAATCAGGAGTTATGACCTTTATCATTAATCAGGATGGAGTACTCTATGAAAAAAATCTTGGACAAGACACTCATCAGATTGTTTCTGAAATGACCCTTTTTGAACCTGGAGATGGTTGGGTTCGTTTAGAAAATGGTCAATAATTTTCTGATTATCAATACGTCTTTTATTTCATAAATGATCTTTTTTTGATTATTAAATAAGGAATTTAATGTGAGTCATACCAGACATGGACTTTCGATTGGAATTGAAAGAATGGAATTCAATTTTTTTATGACAATGAAAGCTATTGGAAAATTGACTCATGAAGATTATGAGAGCATCGCTCCAATGATAGATTCCGCGCTCATAGGAATACAAGAAGCAAAAGTCAAATCCTAATTGATGGAACTGAAATGGAAGGGTGGGAACCACGAGCAGCCTGGGATGATTTTAAACTGAGTATGAAGCATGGCAAAGAATTTGAAAAAATTGCCATTTATGGGAATAAAAGCTGGCAGGAATTTGCTGCAAAAATCGGTTCATGGTTTGTTTCTGGCGAAGTAAAATATTTTGAAAGTTATGATGGTGCATTACAATGGTTAAAGGAATAAAAATGGTTTTTAGTAATAGTCGATGTTTATTTGTAGTTTTTATAATTTTATTTATCAGTGGTTGTTCATCGATTGGTAAAATAGAGAATGAACCTTTAACACAATTACCCGAAGGTAAAAATCGATACACCGTCAGTAATTATTTAGAACAGCATCCAGTTGGTGATACTCTCTTTGTAATGGCTTTTTCCGGTGGTGGAACACGTGCTGCTGCATTGTCGTATGGTGTTTTGGAAGAATTAAGAGATACTCACTATCAAGTGGATGGTAAAGAAGTTCGTTTACTTGATGATGTAGATCGCATTAGTTCAGTTTCTGGAGGAAGCTTTACTTCTGCTTATTATGGATTGTTTGGTGATCAAATTTTTGATAATTTCAAAGATGAATTTTTGTATAAGGATGTGCAAGGAGATTTGAGTAGCTTATTAATGGGTGTTTTTGATCTGATTGGAAGAATGTTTACAACGAGTAGTCGGACTGAAGTGGCTATTGATTACTATGATAAAAACATTTTTAAAGGAAAAACATTTGCTGATTTTCAGCGTTCAGGTGGACCGATGATTATCATCAATGCGACTGATTTAAATTCGTATAGTCCATTTATCTTTTTACAAGCACAGTTTGACTTTTTGTGTTCTGACCTGTCAGAGTTTAAAGTGGCAAGAGCCGTAGCAGCATCTTCTGCAGTTCCCATCCTGTTCCCACCCATTTTAATTGAACGTCATGATGACTGTCATTACCAGAAACCTGAATGGTTGAGTCGTGCTGAAAATAAAGCAGAAAGAGAAAGTAATCTACGCTTAAAAGAGTCCGTCAGTGCCTTAAACTTTTATTTAGATAAGGATAACCCTCCTTATGTCACACTACTGGACGGTGGTGTGACTGACAACTTGGGGTTAAGAACCATTCTTAAAACTGTGAATTTCACTGGAGGAGCTAAAAAAGCTTTTGATAAAGTCTCTCAGATTCAAAAGCCTCCCAAACGTTTAGTCGTTATTGTTGTTGATGCTTCAACAACCTCTGAAACAGATATTGGTAAAAGCACGACTTTACCTTCAATTGGTGATACTTTAGCAGCAGTGACTGATATTCAATTACATCTTTATAATACGGAAACGAATACACTATTAAAAGAAAAGCTGAAGCAATGGTCAAAAAAAATATCAACAGAAGAACATCCAGTGACTCCCTATTTTATTGATTTAAATGTTACCAGCATTGAAGAACAAGCTGACCGATTATTTTTTAATCGAGTACCGACTAGCTTTTCAATAGAAAAGTCACAGGCAGATAAACTAATTGAACTATCAAAACAGATGCTACGTCAAAATCCTGAGTACCAAAAATTGTTACAACAATTGGGTGCTAGTAACAAAAATTAGACATTAATAACTCATTTCTATAGGAATAATATGTTGTATTTAAAAAAATATTTCTCGTTTCATTTTCAATCTTTTATTTTGATTTTTGTTATTGCACTAACGACTATTTCATGCTCTAAAACACCAGATGTTCGCCTTACTTTATGCCAGGATTTAACCGTATTATTTCTTAATGCACCAGAAACAATTGAGTGGAAGGAACATAAACCTATCATGAATGGTTTAGATGATCTTGAAATGCAAATTTCTTTTTCTTTGAATAACTCAGATGTTCAAACAATTCAAAAAGCTTCATGTTTTTATAAGCATGAACAAGAAGACATTGAAGCAGAAACGTTTAATGCGCCGACTTCAGCCTATTCCGCTTATCCTAATAAAATGATTGTGGACGGCAAGGTGGTTAAGAAAAAAGTGCTGGCTGATGGTGTTAATCAGGTTATGCTTGTTCAAGGAAAAAGAGCCATCATAAATACACAAGAAAAAGTAAAAGAGGGTATAGAGACAATTAACAAAGAAGTCCAGGAACGATTAGATAAATAATCTAGCAGAAATTTTTTTATACACTTAACTTATTTCACCTCTGATTCATTATCCAGTGGTGAAATAAGAGTAGTGAAAGAAATGTTTTTTTATTTCATCATTGCTTCAGCTGCTTTTTTCATATCCACTGATTCAGAAGCCTTTTGTTTGTCAACAGAGTCATATGCTTTTTGATAATCCACGCCATCTGTACCAACTGCTTCCATTGCTTTTGTTGTATCAACTGATTCAGCAGCCTTTCCCTTATCAACAGAGTCATAAAGTTTGCCATAATCAACTGCATAAGCTGATGTTACAGAAAATATGCTAAGAGCTAAAAGTATTTTTTTCATGTTTTATTTCCTTTCTAACGGTCATTTTTTTGTACAACAGTAATCATGTTTGAATTATATTGAGTTTAACTCTTTTAGTCTAATGAAAAGAGAGCTTCATATATCACTTTCTTGATATCAGCCTTATATGTGGGATATGTCTTACAATGTAAGAATGTCTGTGATTTTTTTAAAATAAATCACGTTTCCTTGTACTATACATAATTTTTTCAATGTATTATCAAGTGCAATAAAATTTGCATAAATTGAGTGGGACGATTATAAATAACCCTTTATTTATAATGTTATTTCATTGTTCAAACAATTTGCATTAAGAAAGAATAGTCAAAATAGACGCTAATTTATTATTTTAAAATATAATTTGAGTTCTGTTTCATAAAATCAAGGTTAAAGGAACATAGATGAAAAAAATTTCTTTTTTTTTATTCATATTAAGTCTATCGTCGTTAGTTATTGCACAACCAAAGCATGATGATATTATTAACGCTTGCTCTGCATGCCATGGTTTAGATGGCAATGGAATATCAGAAGGTATTCCCAATTTGTGGCAGCAACCAGAAGCCTATCTAAAAGCACAAATCGAAGCGTTTCGTGATTACACTCGAATTAATCCTAGTATGGATGCTGTATCTCATGAATTGCCTGATGCAGATATTCTCTATGCTGCTCAATATTATTCAAAGCAACCCGATAGCAGTTCTCGCTCAAAAGAACAGCCTCAATTACAATGGCGAGGAGATAAATGGCCAGGTGATATGATGTTGGGCGAAAAAATTGCCTACACAGGAAAAATCTCGGATAAAATCCAGGCCTGTGTCGCATGTCATGGTCCTAGTGGTATTGGCGTAGCTCCTTTTTTTCCTCGACTTAAGGGACAAGACAAAACTTACCTGATTAAACAATTAAATGCCTGGAAAACGGCTGATCGCCCACCTGGAGTGATGGGTGTGATGGTCAGTATTGCTGTTTCATTAACTGATGAAGAAATTAATGCGGTAGCAGATTATTTTGCTAATCAAGGGGAGAAAAAATAATGAAATATTATTTATTTATTACGTTGACATTTTTTTCTTCGTTGGCTTTTTCTGAAGCATTTCATGACTTGTATGAGGTTGATCCAGGTGAAATGATTAAAGGCAATGGTGAGCACAAGTTGCCGCAGTGGAAAAATGTAAAAAAAGGAGAAGTAAGTGATTCGGTTAAACATGGTTATTCAATATTTATGAATGGTGGCCAGTTAAAACCAACAGGTGTCGTAAATAATGGCATGTCCTGTACTAATTGCCACTTGAGTGCTGGGCGTCTGGCTCATGCCGCGCCGATGTGGGCTGCAGAGCCGGCTTATCCCGCTTATCGAAAAAAGAATAAGAAAATCAATACTTTCGAAGATCGAATCCAGGGATGTTTTCTCTATTCAATGAATGCTAAAGATGGTAAGCCACCACTTCTGGACAGTAAAGAAATTCTGGACTTAACCGCTTATTCACAATGGTTAACCGGGAATATTCCAAAAAATAAGTCTATTCCTGGGAGAGGCTTTGTTAAACTGGAGAAACCCGAACACTCACCAGAGTATCAGCGTGGAGAAATAGTCTACAATAAACAATGTGCTCTGTGTCATAATGTGGATGGTTCTGGGCGGCAAGTAGCAGAGCGCTATGTATTTCCTCCTTTGTGGGGGAAAGACAGCTTTAACTGGGGTGCAGGTATGCATCGTGTTAATACCGCTGCTTCATTTATTAAAGCCAATATGCCTTTGGGAATGGGTAACTCTCTTACTGATCAAGAGGCCTGGGATGTTGCTTTTTTCATTAATAGTCATGAACGGCCGCAAGACCCAAGATTTAAAAATGATTTAGATAAAACTAAAAAAGAGTTTCATCAACATGATTGCCAGTATGATCAACTTTCACCGGTTGATAATCATAAGTTGGGCTCAACAGCGTATTAACAGAATAATAAAGGTTTAAAAATGGAGCTGGAAAAAAATCAGATAAGAGAGATGATCAAAAAAGATCTCACTGATATTTTAATTCGTGTCGCACTTGTCGGATTTTTAGTTTACATGAGTTTGAAAATTTTTGATCCTTTTATGGGGATAATGCTCTGGGCATTGATTCTAGCAGTGATTATGTTTCCTTTGCATCAAAAATTAGCCAATAAACTGGGTGGGAAACAAGGTAGAGCGGCTACTATTTTTGTGCTCTTTGGAATCTTTTTTTTGGTCATTCCAACAGTTATGTTGAGTGATTCTCTTGTTGTATATGTTAAGGAAACACATAGTATATTTTCAAGCGATTCCATTACCATTAAACCGCCGAACCCAAGTATTGCAGAATGGCCGATTATAGGTGAAAAAGTGTATGGTGCCTGGGAGCAGGCCGCAATAAATTTACCAGAATTTCTACAAAAAATGCGTCCACAACTGGAAAGCTTTGCTAAAGGGGCATTGGAATTTGCGGCAGGTCTGGCTGGAGGTTTGCTGCAATTATTAGCTTCGATGATTATTGCTGGCATCATGCTGGCTTATGGACAATCTGGCAGTGACAGTATGTTGAAAATCATTAGTCGCCTGGCAGGACATAATAAAGGAATCTTCTTACATAAGCTCTCTACGGCAACCATTCGTTCTGTTGCAATGGGAGTTGTTGGTGTTTCAACGATTCAAGCCTTATTATTTGGAGTAGGCTTTATCTTTATTGATTTACCTGGCGCAGCACTTATTGCACTCGTTATTCTGGTCTTTGGTATTGCTCAATTACCAGCAATTATATTCACCATCCCAACAGTCGCCTATATTTGGTGGAGTGGTGACTCTTCTGTTATGAACATTGTTTTTACCGTTTACTTTATTATCGCAGGCTTTGCTGATAATGTACTTAAACCTGTGTTTCTTGGGCGTGGTGTTGATGCACCGATGCCCATCGTTTTGATTGGTGCTTTAGGTGGTATGATCTCTGCTGGACTCATAGGACTCTTTATTGGTGCAACCTTTCTTTCACTAGCCTATGTTATTTTTATGTCGTGGGTTAATGATGAAGAGGGGGCTTCCCAAAAAACCGAATTAGAACCAGAGTTAGATAATAATAAAGTTAAAAATTTAGAGACTTAAATCAAAATTTCTTTACTCAATGGTTCCTGATTGACAATAAATAATAGTTAGAAATAAAGGTTATAGATAGTAATTAATGCGTATTTTGATTCTGAGACATTTTTATAAAATCTCCCTTGTATTTGGGCTACTAACATTATCAGCCTGTACAGTGGTTGGACCAAATTACGAAGAACCTGTTGTAGATTGGTTGCAGGAATGGCAACCAAGCGTTTACAAAAACTCATCATTATCGGATACTCAAACAAAACAAAATAATACTGAGCTTGAATTCTGGTGGCATTTATTTAACGATCCTATTTTAAATAAACTCATCAAAGAGGCAAAAAGGGAAAATCACTCACTTCGAATTGCAGGCTTAAGGATCTTTGAAAGTCGTGCACTCCTTGGCATTGCTAATAGCAGTCTCTATCCGCAATTGCAGCAAGTCAATGGTAGTACTAGCTATGTTAACAACCAATCACATGGTGGTAACGCACCCAAAAGCCAAAGTTTTACGAATTATCAGGCAGGTTTTAATCTAGGATGGGAACTGGATTTCTGGGGACGTTTTCAGCGAGGAATTGAATCGGCTGATGCTTCATTCTTTGCTTCAATTACCAACCAGCAGGATGCTCAGGTGTTGTTAACTGCACAAGTTGCCAGTGCCTATTTTTCTTATCGAACGACTCAAGCTCGTATCGAAATAGCCCGTCAGAATGCTAAGATTCAAAAACGCAGTTATGAAATTACCGATAATGTTTTTAAAAGTGGAGAAGGTTCTGAGCTGGATTTACAGCAGGCAAAAACACAATATCTTGCAACTTTGTCGACGATACCTGAATTTGAAATTTCATTGGCTCAGACTCGTAATGCGATTGCTATCCTACTAGGTAAACAACCTGGTGAACTGCCAGAGTTGGATATCACAACATCAAAGTATGAATGGCCTGTTATTTCACCAAAATATTTTCAATATATACCAGCAAAATTACTCACTCGTCGTCCTGATATTCGTACTGCCGCATGGCAAGTTGCTGCTCAGTCTGCTCAAATTGGTCTTGCTGAAGCTGATTTTTATCCTGCTATTTCTTTGTTTGGAACAATTGGCTGGTCAGGGAGTGATTTGAGTGGTGCTTCAGATACCAGCAGTTTGGTTATTGGCCCAAGTTTTACCTGGAATATTCTGGATTATGATCGTATTGAAAATAATGTTCGTATACAAGATGCTCGTTTACAACAGTTGATTGAACAATATCAAAATCTTGTTTTGCAAGCGGCAAAAGAAGTGGATGATGCGTCGTATAGTTTATTGAAAACTGATGAACAAAAATTGTTAGTAGATAAAAGCCTTAAGGCTTCTAAACGAGCTTTGGCACTTGCCAATATTCGGTATCGCGAAGGTTATTCTGATTTTCAACGGGTACTTGATGCTCAGCGTTCAATGTTTTCTCAAGCAGATCGACAATTACTTACTCAAGGGGCTTATATTTCAACAATTGTTAATCTCTATAAAAGTATGGGAGGCGGCTGGGAAAAAATGTCAGGTGATGAGTTAATTTCAACTAATGTAAGAGAAACAATGCAAAAGCGCACAGATTGGGGCGATTTGTTAACAGCTCCTCTTTTCTTATCAGATGAACCATCTAGCAGCG
Organism: Gammaproteobacteria bacterium; assembly: GCA_026196615.1. GTDB lineage: Bacteria > Pseudomonadota > Gammaproteobacteria > GRL18 > GRL18 > GRL18. The sequence continues at coordinate 22,728 of JAPHSW010000002.1, forward strand.
CATCAGAGGCTTCACAGAATGAGCAGTAATAATCAAGAACAATTATCAGGCGAAGAACAACAATCTGCAACTGATGAATCAAATGAAACCTCTTCTCAAGATAAGAAAGTTTCAGAAGAAAGTGCAGCAAAACAATCCGTAAAATTTGGAACCCTCATTATCATTACAATGATTATTTTAAGTCTGGTTTGGTATCTTGTTTCTGATCGATATACGCCTTATACCCAACAAGCCCGAATTGATGGTTATGTTGTTGGTGTCAGTTCTGAAGTGTCAGGTGTGGTGAGTCAAGTATGGGTTAAAAATAATCAACGTATTGAAGTAGGCCAGAAGCTTTTTGAGATTGAACGTTCTCAATATGAAATTGCATTAAATAAAGCTCGCTCGGATCTTGAAGATGTGAAACGTCAGATTGCTGCTGGAACAGCAGGTGTTGAGTCTGCTGAATCAAACTTGGCTGCTGCTAAAGCCAATAAAAAGAAAGCTGAGCAAGATGTTAATCGCCTGGAAGGTTTGTATAAAAAAGATCCGGGTGCGATTTCTATTCGTCGACTTGAATCTTCACAATCATCTTACGCACAGGCTTTAGCAAAAGTCTCTGGCGCTGAAGCTGAAGTGGTACGAGCGATAGAACAGAAGGGCGGTGAAGGTGAAAATAATGCCAAATTAAAAAGTGCAACCAGTGCAGTTAATAAAGCAGAGCTCGATTTGAAACACACAACAACTTATGCTTTATCTGCAGGTATTATCACTGATTTGAGTACAGATGTGGGTCTGTACGCTAATTCAGGAGCCCCCTTAATGACTTTTATTTCTATCCATGATATTTGGATTGAAGCCCAGTTTACAGAAAATAATCTGGGACACTTGAAACCGGGTAGCTCGGTTGAAATAGTTCTTGATTCAATTCCAGGTAAAGTTTATAGCGGTGAAGTTCGTAGCATTGGTTTAGGCGTTGCAGTAGGACAAAAACCACCAGCGGGTACTTTACCCACAATAGAAAATAATCGAGACTGGTTGCGCCAGTCACAACGTTTTCCTGTTATTATTTCATTTGATGTGAATCAAAGTGAGTCATTTAGACATTTTATTCGTATTGGTGGGCAGGCAGAAGTCATTGGGTTCACTGAAGGTCATGACTTTTTAAATCGTCTTGCTAAGATTTATATTCGTATTATGAGTTATTTCTCTTATGCTTACTAAGCTTCTGTATCATAATCATAATCATAACTTATTGCATATGATGGTCATTGTCTAAATGCCTATTCAAGCAAGACGTATATTTCGCTTAAGTTTTGCTCCTGCTTTAGCATTAGCTTTGGCTTATGCCATACCGATACCGTTGCCTTTTATTGCTCCTTTATTTGCTTTTGTTCTGACGGTAATGGGACCTCCTTTAGGTGTTAAGAAGTTGTTGGGCTTAATACTATTGATCATGATGACATTAGGAATGGGCTTATTACTTGTTCCACTTCTCTTTCATTTTCAGATGACTGCATTATTGCTCGTCCTAATTGGCTTGTATTTAAGTTCTTATCTGATGGTTAATCTGAATAAAAATTTACCAGGCACTTTCCTTGCAATGGGAGTGACTATGATTTCTGCTGCAGGAACAGTTAATTTTAGCCTGTCAACAATGATTATTCAGGCTCTGATTTTGGGTATTACCATAGCGACCATCTGTCATTCATTTTCATTCTTGATTTTTCCTGAAGATCCACCTTCTCCAAAAAATCAATTAGATGAAAAAGAAAGCTCGGAAATAAATGACCCAGAAATAAAAACAGCTGCTCAGTCAAACTGGATAGCCATTCGAAGTACTTTAATCGTATTTCCAGCTTATTTAATGCTTTTAAGCAATCCTCTTGCTTATATGCCAATTGTTATGAAAGCGGTTTCACTCAGTCAACAAGCTTCTACTATCGACGCTAAAAGTGCAGGTAGTGAATTAATCGGCTCGACAATTTTAGGTGGTGTTTTTTCAGTACTTTTCTGGTTTGCTTTAGGAATGTGGACAAACTTATGGATGTTTTTTTTATGGATGCTTGTAATTAGCCTTTATTTTGCATGCAAAATCTATCAGCTAATAGAAACCCGATTTCCAGCTTCATTTTGGCTTAATACAGCAATCACCATGCTCATTATGTTAGGGCCGGCTGTTGAAGATAGTGCTACTGGTAAAGATGTCTATGCCGCTTTTTTTAGTCGTTCTGTTTTATTAATTTTAATTACGCTTTATGCAATCGTAGCAATTTATTTCTTGGAGTATTTAAATACACGATTTAGAACGAAAAGTTTGGCTTCTTAGTGTATTATTTGACTTGAGGGAATAATAATTTTCTATTTTTTATACTTTTAGGTATAAAGTATCTTCTTTTGTTTATAGAAAGTGTCTACTAAAGCGGGGGAAGGTCTCATTTTACGAGACAAATGATGGTTAGGTTTTGTGAAAATCGTATAAATTGATGGAGCTAATTGTCAAGTAAAGACATAGTGTAATAATTATTATTACTTGTATCTTAATAAATATGTGTGAGGTGGTGTCAAGAAAATAATAAAATAAGTCGATGATATATTATGTTTTTTTACAATGTTGAATTATTCTCAATCGTCACGGGGCTCTTTAATCCTTTTAATTTCAGTGTACTATCACGCAAGATTAGGTAGTAAACTCTGTATTTTATCAACCGAGCCCAATATATTAGAAACAAATCCAGCTGCATCTTTTATGCCATCTGTACTATTATTGTTTGTAACTACTGTCTGTTTAAATTTTTCACTTGTCTCAACTAGGGTGTCAACATCACTAGATTCAATAATTGCAGATTCTAAATTTTGATATGCATCCATAATTTTGATGTCACCCTCCAGTCGAGCAAAATTAAATTGATCCCGAGTGAATCTCAGTAACGCTAAGATTTCGTGTTTATTAGACCATGTTTTTCCATGACCAACAATAACTCCTCTAACTGGTGCGTATGAACTATTTCCATTAATAATCTTAATATAATAATCCATGGCAGGGTGAAGCAAATAAATACTACTGTCAGGAATAACACCCTCAGGAATAGAGCCTGGTGCTTGAAAATTCTGAACTAAATCACCACTGTCAGTTCCATGATGCTTCTCAATAATATTTCCGATTATTCCGATTCTATAAAGGTCACTAAAAATTTTATTTGCGCCCTTACAGTCAACACAAGACTGGCCTTTCTTAGCAATGCAATCTGTTTTTTCACGGTTGTATTGTGCACATATTTCTATTAGTTCTGACTTAAATAAAACATTTTTTCGCATCAGTGACCACACCCTAACCAAGCTTGTATCTTTTAAAGTCTCAGTAAATCTAAATGCCTCCATGAAATACTGATTTGCAACATGAGTTGCAGGTATTTCATTTACAATTTCAACAAATTTATTCAAAGTAAGGTTACCTTCAACCGCAGCATTATGAATATGACGTCCTAATACAATTAGATCTCTCGGTCGAGGTACTATATGTCTAAGCATATAGTCAAAAGGTTGTTCATTCTCGTTACCATATGGGTTTTCGACCTCTGTAAATCCAATAAACTTTTCTACTGTAGAGTTTAATTGTCGCCCGTTTCTCATCAATGTTTTTTCATCTTCGTAAACTCTAATAGCGTGCTCAAAAATATCCTTAAGCTCAATGTTTGTATAACTTAATTCTACGACGTTATCACAGTACTGCCCTTTCTTTTCATCTTTACAAGCATCCCATGCCTCTTTTCTAATCGAGGCGAATACTTTAATTTGTCCAGTTGACCGTGTTAAATTAAATACAGCTCCAACAATACCATTCTGCGCGTTATTCCAAATCTCACGTTCTGGATAATCAGTAATTCCCTCATCAGTTCTGTCAATAAATACATAAACAGGTCGCTTGACTGACAAACATGCCTGATGAGTTGCACGTAGAACCACTTTTAAATATTTATCTAATAAATTGGGGCTAATATCAAGTAAGGAAGAAAGTGTTTCTGATGGATTGACTGTCAATAATGTATTACTGGATATTTCTTTATTAGGCTGGCTAAGCAGGTTAGAAATTTTCTTTATCTCACGATGACACTTAATCTGATCAAATCGATTATCAGTACATTCCTCTAATATTTGTACTAACAGAGTAGAGTCCTTTAATTTGTTACAATAAGCTGCAATAACAGAAAAACCAATTGATACTTCCCATAGCTGAATCCAAATAGAATAATCATGTAAACATTCTGATAGTTTATGATTATAAGGGAGTGAACAGGGGAATGAATCAAGCTCAATAGCGCTTGGAATTGCTATAACTGATCTAGCTGAGCTGCTATTTACAATTTTTCGTCTTGCATATTTCAGCAACAAAGTTTTACCAAATCCTTTAGGTGCAGAAACAATGCTTCTCGTAAGGGTTATAAAGTTATCAACTTTATCTGTTTTAGCAATATATTCATCTAGATTCTTCATGGTCTCAGATGTGAAACTATCAGCATCTGCATACCATTGACCATTATGCGACATAATTCACCCTTATAATTTATGTAATTGAAAAAAATGTATTTTGATTAATTCTAATTTATAAGACAACTTCTATACCAATGATTCTCATTTGTCACAGCCCTTTTATTAATGACAAGATGAAGCTCCTTTCTTGTTGTAGAAGACTTTCATCAATAATGGTATTGTGAGCAAATATCTCTTCTGATGTTTTAGTTAGGCTTGGGAACTCACTATCAAAGGGTTCAACAGTTATCGGGTGAATACGATAACTATCTTTTCCTTTTCCTGAAATAAATAGTTTAGATTTTTTTATATTAGTTTTTAATCTTGTCTGATTAGGATGAGGGTACCCAAGCTTTGTTAACAACTCATAGACTGTAGCGGTGGTAAAATGATCAATACTTTGCTGTCGTAAATGATAAAAGCTTAATAGAAGGAGTTTGCATAATTCCTTTTGCGATGAAAATTGTGAGATTTTTATAAATTCTTTTATGTTCATCAATTTTATTTTTTTGGCTAAGAGTGGTATAGGTTGCTGTCACAGATACCCATAATTATTACCAATTAAAGCTGATGGTATAATAATTTATTCCATCAGCCAACTAATTCATAATAACTGATTAAGAAAAATTGTTTAAGTGTTGAAAACACTACACAAAGTAAGAATAAACCTACAAATATATAAAATACTGAATGTTGAAATCGCTCTCCTCTTATTATATATCACAGGCCAAAGTTATTAATTAATATTCTAACTCAAGTTGAATTGAGACATATGCATTCAAGAGAAGATATTTAAAAGGGGGAGAGAGGCATTTCATTTCTATTTAGAATTTTTAGAGTGTTTCATCACTGTGATTGATTAAATGTCATCTGTTTTCGCATGATCAGATTTAACTCGTTATAATACGACTCCTTACAAATTATAGTTTCAGACGATTGTGGTATATTTATGATGAGTCATCGTGAAGGGCTTTTATCAGTTCATGCATCCGTTTTAATATTTGGTTTAACGGCTCTTTTTTCAAAATTAATTGCTTTAAATGCCATTGAAATAACACTGGTTCGAAGTGTTTTTGCAGCGCTCACTATCGCACTCTATATCTTGTTTCTTAAAGAAAGCCTGCTTCTTAATAGTAAGCGTGATTACCTTATTGCCATGATACTGGGGCTTTTCCTTGGTACTCACTGGGTGACTTATTTTCATGCTATGCAAGTGTCCTCGGTATCCATTGGTATTATTGCTCTTTATACCTATCCCGTTATTACTGTTTTTCTTGAACCCTTTTTTCATGGGGAAAAGCCACATCTCAAGGATATCATCAGTGCACTTGCCATTTTATTCGGGATTTATTTACTGGTTCCTGAATTTTCGATAAATAATCAAACCGCGCAGGGTGTCTTTTGGGGAGTACTCTCAGCCTTTTTATTTGCAATGCGAAATATTATTCATGGCCGCTATTTTAAACAATATCCAGCAAGACATGCCTTGTTGTATCAGACTTTATTTATTATAGCCTTACTTTTACCATTCTCCGGTCAGGTTGTTATAGAGATTGATTCAAAACAATGGTTACAATTAATACTGCTGGGTATTTTTTTTACGGCATTACCACATACATTATTTGCCAATAGTTTATTACACCTTAAAGCAAAAACAGTGGGACTCATTGGATGTCTGCAGGTATTATATGGCACCGTATTCGCTGCGATTTTTCTGGCTGAACTACCGGGATGGGAGACTATAGCTGGAGGAATAATTGTTATTTGTGCTGCGGCTTATGAAACAATTTCAACGGTTAAACAGAAAAATAAATTGAATATTGAATGATTTTATTTGTGATACTGATCATGCTATCTCTATAATTGTCAGTATTTCAAGTGCTATTTTAATGAGATTTGCTATTATTTATAGAGAAAAAATTTTCAAAATCTAAATATTAGGTTTATTGCAATAATTTGTCGAGTAAACAGAGGTCATACAAATGAAAATCTCCAAAACACAGCAGGGTAAATCATCGGTTATATTAATTATTATCCTGGCACTTATTGGTGTGGGTGTATATGTCGGGCTGCAATATATTCCTCATAAGATGGAGTTTAGTTCTGTTGATTCTATTCTCAATGATGTTGAAAAAAAATATATGGAAACTCAGCCCAAGAATATAGCAGAGATACAAGATACACTTGATAAATATTTAAATGTAAATCAAAAAGAAGGATTAAAAGAGAGTTTCGAAATAACGAAAGAAAATGATGAATATCTTATTAAGGTAAATCTTGTTCGTGAGTTAAATTTAATCTATAAGAAAACATCAATTAAATATGATAGAGAAATCTACTTATAATGGGTAGATTGTAATATCATTTGTGCTTTATAGTGGTTTAAATAGACAATGTTTTTAGCAAACTTATACTGGAAGAAAATTGTGAACCAAACACCTAAACTAATTGCTCAATGCTTTTCATTATTTTTATTAGTTACTCTAAACTCTATCAGTAATGATTCATTGGTGCATGCTGACACTGCCACATCAACTCCAAACAAGCCAGGTGTGATATTAGGAGGAAAGATTTCAGAGCATCCGGACTGGTTTAAAGAAAGCTTTCTAGATATTACAGAAGATCTTGAAGAGGCTGCTGAAAGCAATAAACATGTGATGCTTTTCTTTCATATGAATGGTTGTCCATATTGTTACAAGATGGCCGAGGAAAATATTAAAAATGCACCTTATACAGACTTTATTAAAGCAAATTTTGATGTTATTTCGTTAAATGTTCAAGGTGACAGGGAAGTTGTGTTCGATGAGGAAACGACTCTTACTGAGAAAGAGCTATCGGAAAAATTAAAAATTATTTATACACCGGCGGTCATCTTTTTTGATAAGAATAATGAGGTAGTTGCTAGAGTTAATGGTTACAGAGGTGTTGAGCAATTCAAACATGTTCTCGATTATGTACAACAAGGTGCTTATCAAAAGCTATCTCTTGCGCAGTATGTTGCCCAAAAGAAAAATAAGTCATATGCTTTTCTTCCTCACCCACAACTGATTCAGAGCACGGATCTAAGTGCAACAAATGGCAAACCTTTAGCTGTTTTATTTGAAAGTAAAAGTTGTACGGATTGTACTGTATTGCATAAAGAGCATCTAAATGACCCTGAAGTCATTGAAGTATTAAAAAGCTTCAATTTTGTACGCTTTGATGCTGAATCATCTGAAAAAATGATTGATACTAATGGCAAAGAAACGACTCCACAGGAGTTCGCAAAAAACTTGAAGGTTTCATATCATCCAACGCTTGTGCTTTTTGACAAAGGCAAAGAAATTTTACGCATTGAAAGCCAGCTTTATCGTTATCACTTTATTGAATCTCTTCGATATGTTGGTGAGCGTCATTATATTCAATATCCAGACAGTGTGTTTGATTATGTGAATAATAAAACTGAAAAATTACTCCAGTCTGGTCAGGATGTGAATATTGGCGAATAATTACTGATGATTTTAGTGCTTCTTTTATAAATTAAATTCTAAAAAAGTTGGGAAATTGAGAAGGTAGTTAAAATTGGCTATCTTCTTAGCAACGCAATCCACCGCCAAACATTTAATAGTTCTGCTAAAGCCGCTGCGACATAGGTTAGAGCTGCGGCTTTTAATACTTGATGAACTGCAACTAAATCCCTTTTCGTGACATAATTGCCTTCTTTTAATACAGGCAGAGCTTTGTTGAAACTGGCATCAAATTCAACAGGTAAACTGATTAGATGAACCAGCACAGATGAAGCAATACTCATCAATCCAATTAAAGCAATGAAGATTCCTGCAATTGGGGAATGGGTAAAAGCACTTAATAGTGGAGCAACAAAGATAACGCCTGCGCCAAACTTTTGAAATCGCTGTGATATCAGAACCATTTTTCCACGCATAATCAAGAACTCATCATTGTGAAAGTCCTGTATGGCATGACCCACTTCATGGGCAGCAATGGCAATTGATGTGAGTGATTTGCCATTAAAGTATTGTGGGCTGAGTCGAACCACTTTATCTTGTGGATCATAATGATCGCCATCTTCTGTGGTTTCTAATGTGACCGGTAACTGATAGCGTTCAATTAAGTGTTGAGCTAGCTCACCACCTGTTCCAGGAAGTGCATTAATGGTCTTGTGGTGGCGTTTCATGACATATTGAACCCACCATTGCGGAACAAAAATAATGATGACTAAAATGAGAATAAGAAGTATATAAATCATAGATTGAATATCTGTCCCACCAGTTGTTTCAAAGTTATTAATAATTGGTTATTTTATCTGATTTTTGACGCTGAGAAACGCATTATTTAAGCTTTAATCTATCCGTAAATGAAAAGAATGATAGTTCGTATCGAGCCTGTGTTATTATTAAATGATTATTGATAATCAAGGGATACCTTAAATGAGTGATTCTAAAACAAAAAAACAAACGGTGGTTGTTTTAGGAGCAAGTGTGAAACCTCAGCGGTACTCTTATAAGGCGATTAAACTTCTGTTACAAAATAATCATACCGTAATCCCTGTACATCCTAAATTAACTCATATTGATGAACTGGTGGTTGTCACAGATTTAACTGATATTGATGTTCCAGTTGATACATTGACCTTATATGTTGGGTCAGAAAGAAGTCATCCAATGATTGATGACATTATTAGCCTGAATCCAGGTCGTGTGATTTTTAATCCTGGAACAGAGTCAAAGCCGTTAGAAGAAAAATTATCTAGTGAAGGCATTCCCTATATTTTTGATTGTACTCTAGTCATGTTACAGTCAAATCAATTTAATAATTGATAGACACTTTTCTTAAATATAATCCTTATAATTTAATGGCTTACATTAATGTCCCTATAGTTAACTTAACAAATCCTCCTTGATAAACTAAGCCTATTAGTATATTATGATGCGCTTTTTATTGACTTATATCAATTTTTGGATAGGTGAAATAGATTAGGTATCAGAGGTAGGTTGTAGAATGAGAGACAAAATTAAAGCGCAGAAAAGAAAAATTGGGGCGGGGATTTTTTTCCTTATTCTTGCTCTGATTATGGAAGTTATTGTTCCAACGATTGAAATTGCCTGGGTAATGGGCTTGTTATTTTTAACCATTTATCTGTTTGCGTTTGAAGTTTTGGATGTCGATGTCACAGCAATATCCATTATGGTTCTTCTGGGGTTATCCACTTTATTTGCTCCCATCATGGGGTTGGAAGCAGGTTTGGTTTCAACAGATAAACTGTTTAATGGTTTCTCCAGTAATGCGGTTATGTCTATTATTGCAGTGATGATTATTGGTGCTGGCTTAGATAAAACCGGCATTATGTCTAAAGTTGCTGCTTTTATATTACAAGCTGGTGGCACTTCAGAAAAACGTATCATTCCAATTGTTTCCAGTACTGTGGGCATTATTTCTTCGTTTATGCAAAACGTTGGTGCTGCTGCTTTGTTTATTCCTGTTGTCAGTCGAATTTCAGCTCGTTCTGGTTTACCAATGTCGCGTTTACTTATGCCAATGGGCTTTTGTGCCATTCTTGGTGGTACGGTCACTATGGTGGGTTCATCACCTCTGATCCTTTTAAATGATTTAATTTTGACCTCAAATGAGGCACTACCTGAAGCACAGCAAATGGACACATGGGGTTTGTTTTCTGTGACGCCTATTGGTTTGGCCCTGGTTTTTACTGGGATTATTTATTTTGTTGTTGCTGGTCGTTTTGTTTTACCTAAAGGAGATGATAAAGCAGATGCCAGTAAAGCAACCAATACAATGGATTATTTTCAAAATATCTATGGTATTGATTATGCGATGTTTGAACTAGTGGTTCCTGCTAATAGCCATTTGGTTGGTCATGTTTTAAATGATATTGAAACTGAAGGTAAGATTCGTATTATTGCTGCAATTAAAGGTAATACCAAAGACGTGACAATTGGCGCTAATGGTGTTGCCAGAGATTATACCATTGAAGCGAATACTGTTTTGGGTATTCTTGGTACAGAACAACATATCAAAGAATTTGCAAAGGACTATAAACTGGACATAAAAGGGGATCTGGAGCATTTCTCTGATTCATTATCGGCGTCGCGTTCAGGTGTTGCTGAAGTGGTTATTCCCCCAGGCTCTCAGCTTATTGGAAAATCAGCAAGAGATGTCTGGTTAAGAAAAACTTATGGTTTGGCAATGGTTGCTTTGCATCGTGAGGGTGAAACTTTAAGCTCAGGAGAGGGGATTAGAGATTTACCATTTCAGGCAGGTGATACTCTTGTTGTTCATACCTTGTGGGAGAATTTAACGCATTTATCAACGGATAAAAACTTTGTTGTTGTTACGACTGAATACCCTCATGATGAAAGTCGCCCTCATAAAGTGGGATTTGCAGGCTTTTTCTTTGCAATTGCCCTGACAATGGTTTTATTTACTGATTTAAAATTATCAGTAGCCTTATTAACGGGGGCAATTGGTATGATTTTATCGGGTGTTCTTAAAATAGATGAAGCCTATGAAGCAGTTTCATGGAAAACCGTATTTTTATTAGCCAGTTTGATCCCTCTCGGTTTGGCTGTTGAAACATCAGGTACTGCAAGCTGGATTGCTGAACAGACTTTGAAAGTGGTTGGTGATATGCCAATCTGGGTGATTCAAGCCTCTATTGCTGTTTTGGCAACTTTCTTTACTTTGGTCATGTCTAATGTGGGAGCAACGGTTTTATTGGTTCCTCTGGCTGTTAATATTGCTTTGGGTGTTGGTGCAAATCCTGCGGTATTTGCTTTAACGGTTGCAATAGCAACGTCCAATTCATTTTTAATACCAACTCATCAGGTGAATGCATTGATCATGGGCCCTGGTGGATATAAGGTTCCAGACTTTATGAAAGCTGGCGGCATAATGACGGTATTATTTTTGGTAGTTATGATTGCCATGATGAACCTTATTTTTTAAATAAAAAAGCCCCCAGACCAAAGTGGTGTGGGGGCTTACTTATAGCACATCAAATATAAGTTTTAAGTCGAGCTTAGAGTGCTTTCATTATTTCCTCAGTGACTTCACCGATTGATGGGCCACCATCGACAGAAAGAACCTTAGTATCACCACCAAGTCCTTTAAAGAAGTTAACTGCGGCCATAGTTCCAGTATTTTCGTCATAATAGATGTCATGGCGCTTATCAATGGCTTCATCATCCTGATCATCTGCGCGAGCAGATAGTTCACCACCACAAACGCGACAAACAATACCGCCATCTTTTTCAGCAGGCTTAATGGCATCAAAAGCAATATGGTTTGGATGGTTATTATCATTTGCACATAAGCGACGTCCTGTAATACGAATCTTTGCTACTTCACGATCCAAAACAATTTCTATGACGTAGTCTAGTTTAATATTGGCATCAGATAATGCTTTAGCCAGAGTTTCAGCCTGAACTTTATTACGTGGGAAGCCATCTAGTAACCAGCCATCTTTACAGTCATCTTCTTTTAAACGGTCAAGAATCATCGGGATTGTAATGTCATCCGGCACTAAATCGCCACGATCAATGTATTCTTTTGCTTGTTTACCCAGTTCAGTACCACCGCCAATGTTTTTGCGGAAAATTGCGCCAGATTCAATGTGAGCAATATTGTATTTTTCTTGTACAATCGCGCCTTGAGTACCTTTACCACTACCGTTTGGTCCAAAGATTAATATATTCATTTATTTCCCTTCTGTTATTAATAAGTACATTGAGTTGTCATTTCTTGCATTAATTTATCATATATAAATTCATTTTTGGAAAAACTTTTTTTCATCAACTGAATTTTCTGCCATACTGTATTAAATGGTGGAAGCCCTGAGTCTTCAGTATTTATTATTAGTAATCAGATAATGTACCATTATAAGTAATGAATGACGCTGATCTATATCAATTTAAGTTTTCCCAATTTTTACTGATCATTTTAATTAGATAGGATGGATAGATGATTAAAGCATTTAATGAACCCAGTTTTCGCGATGGTGTCAACTTGATGGTTGACCGGGCTATGAGTGTAATGGGTCTGGATGAAGGTATCGCCAAAGCAATTAAATCTTGTAATGCTGTCCTGCAGGTACAATTTCCAGTCAATATACGTGGAAAAGTGGAAGTTTTTACTGGCTGGCGTGCGACCCATAGTACTCATCGTTTACCTTCCAAAGGTGGTATTCGTTATGCGCCTTATGCTGATCAAAATGAAGTAGAAGCGCTTGCTGCGCTCATGACCTATAAATGTGCCATTGTCGATGTGCCTTTTGGTGGTTCAAAAGGGGCATTGCTCATCGACCCGAGTCAATATTCTCGTGATGAATTAGAAATGATTACCCGTCGATTTACACTGGAACTGATCCGTAAAGGCTTTTTAAGTCCCTCAACCAATGTGCCTGCTCCGGATATCGGTACTGGTCAGAGAGAAATGGCCTGGATGGCAGATACTTATAAGCATTTACATCCTGATGATATAAATTATGTTGCCTGTGTAACTGGCAAACCTGTCCATCATGGCGGAATTCAGGGGCGTGTTGAGGCAACAGGACGTGGTGTCCAATATGCCATAAAAGAATTTTTCAGACATGCTGATGATGTCAAAAATGCTAATATGAGTGGTTCACTTGATGGTAAAACCTGTGTTATTCAGGGACTGGGGAATGTAGGCTATCATGCGGCGAAATTTTTATCAGAAGAAGATGGGGTAAAAATAACCGCTGTGATTGAACATAATGGTGCTTTGATTAACGATGAGGGAATTGATATTGAGCAATTGCGTCAGCATGTTGAAGAGCATGAAGGCATTCAAACCTATCCCTGTGCCACTTTTGTTGAAGATGGACAGGCTGTTTTGGAAAAAGAGTGTGATATTTTGATTCCTGCAGCTTTAGAAAGCCAGATCACTATGGAAAATGCGGAGCGGATTAATACTAAATTGATTGTCGAAGCTGCTAATGGTCCCATTACTTTTGGTGCAGATGAAATACTAAATAAAAAGGGAATTATCATTATTCCTGATGCTTATGCTAATGCGGGTGGTGTGACGGTTTCTTATTTTGAGTGGATACGAAATATTTCTCATATTCGTTTTGGTCGCATGCAACGTCGCCATGATGAAATGCGTGGAGCCGAAATGACAAGAGTTCTGGAAGAAGCAACAGGGCAGGCTGTATCTGATAAAATGCGTAATAGCATCAGTCGAGGAGCTGATGAACTGGATCTGGTTCGCTCTGGTCTGGATGATACTATGCGTCTTGCATATCAACAGATTCGTACCACACGGGAGAATAATGAGAATATTAAAGATTTACGTACGGCAGTGTATGTGACTTCTATTGAAAAAATCTCACGCTCCTATTTAGAAGTGGGTGTTTTTTAAACTTTATCAGCATCACTTTCTCTTGTTCTATAAAATACATAGAACAAGAGAAGACCTTTCAAAATCAACTCTTTAACTCAGCAACATAAAATTAAATGATACTATTATGACCAAAAGCGCTATGAACTTTATCGATCAATCACCTCTTGGAGATATGTCAGTAGACGTTTTTTTACAGGAATATTGGCAAAAAAAACCGCTATTAATCAAACAGGCTTTTCCTGATTTTGAGCCACCCATCGCACCAGATGAATTAGCAGGACTTGCATGTGAGGAAGATGTTAATTCAAGAATTGTTATTGAAAAAGGAGGGGAACACCCCTGGCAGGCTATTCATGGTCCAATGGATGAAGATACCTTTGCTAAAATGCCAGAAACACATTGGACTCTGGTGGTGAATGATCTAGAAAAATATATTCCTGAGCTGGTCTGGATTACTGATCAATTTCGTTTTATTCCAGAATGGCATCTGGATGATTTGATGAGCAGTTATGCCGCACCTGAGGGTTCTGTTGGACCACATGTTGACTTATATGATGTTTTCATTCTGCAAGGTGAAGGTAAGCGGCGATGGCAAATCAATACTCAGCCAGTGGCTGAAGATAATGTTATTCCAGATATTGCTATTCGCTTGCAAAAACATTTTACCCCTGAAGTGGAGTGGATTCTTGAACCTGGAGATATGATGTATTTACCTGCTGGTGTTTCTCACCATGGTGTCTCTATTGGTGAAAGTATGAGTTATTCCATTGGATTTCGAGCCACCAGTCATACTGATTTAGTGAATGATTTTATTGCTCACATTACCAATGACTTATCAATTAATAAAACCTATAAACTTCCTTACAATAAGCAGCACCCACACTCCAATGAAATTTCTTCTGATGCCATTGAAGAATTGCGACGTGTTTTTAGTCAATACCTTGATCCTCAACATCCTGAATTAGCTCGTTGGTTTGGTTGTTATGTCAGTGATTCAAAAATAGATTATCTTCATCAATGTGAAGAACCTGTTGAAGATTTAACAGAGTTAAAACAACTGATGTTAGATAGGGATGCTTTGTTAATGCGTTATCCATCCAGTCGATTTGCTTTTACAAATATGAACAATTATTGTCTGTTATTTGTTGATGGTCAGGATTTTAATGTGTCAGAAAATTTTGCCCATCAATTATGTGATAATCGAATACTAGATATTGACGAACTGGAAAAAAATGCTTCTGAGGGTGAGAAGGATTTTATTATTAACCTCTATAATTCAGGAAAATTGTATTTGTCTGATGACGAATGAGAACACATTAAAATCTTCAGGTGAGAAAGTCTTTCTTACAAAAGGGATTACTCGAACCTATCAAATGGGAGAAGTACAGGTTCATGCGCTCAGAGGGATTGATCTTGAATTATACGCGGGTGAATTTTCAGTTATTTTAGGCTTATCAGGCAGTGGTAAATCCACTTTGCTTAATATTCTCGGTGGTTTGGATATTCCTACAACTGGACAAGTTTTTTATAAAGAACTGGAACTCAGTCATGCTACGGAAGAGCAGTTGACCAATTATCGGCGACATCATGTTGGTTTTGTTTTTCAATTTTATAATTTGATTCCCAGCTTGACGGCACTGGAGAATATCTCTGTGGTGACTGAAATTGCTGATGATCCAATGAAACCTGAGTATGCTCTTGAATTAGTAGGGCTTACTGATCGTATGAATCATTTTCCTGCACAATTATCTGGTGGACAGCAACAACGAGTTGCTATTGCACGAGCCATTGCAAAAAATCCAGCGGTTCTTTTGTGTGACGAACCAACGGGTGCTTTGGATATTGAAACAGGAGTCACTGTATTGGAAACATTAAATCGTGTGAATCAAGAGCTGGGAACGACAATATCAGTTATTACTCACAATGCTTCAATTTCTGATATGGCTCACCGTGTGATTTATTTAAATGATGGCCAAATCAGTAGTATTAAACAGAATGATATTCGAAAAACACCACATGAACTCTCATGGTGAATGGTGCTTTGTAAATTTTATATTTTCAGGAATATAAATGAAAACCCTGGATAGAAAAATCTTTCGAGAGCTATGGATGATAAGAGGGCAAGTAATTGCGATTGCACTTGTCGTGGCTTGCGGGCTTTCTACTGTTATCATGTCTTATAGTACTCTGGAATCTTTACAGCAAACTCGAGAGCAATACTATCAGGAATATGGTTTTGCTCATGTCTTTGCATCACTTAAACGTGCTCCAAATACTTTGTTAGAACGTATAGCACAAATTCCAGGTGTTGATAAAGTCGTATCAAGAGTGTTAGCACCTGCTCGCATTAGTTTAAAAGACTTCGTAGAACCAATTCAAGGTTTGCTTGTATCTGTTGATTTTCAGAGTATATCAAATCCTGATTCTTTGAATCGAATCTATCTTCGTGAAGGACGTATGCCTAAAACTACCACGTCCGCTGAAAAGATGTCTCAGTCCAATCAAAAAATTGAAATCATAATCAATGAAGCCTTTGCACAACCTCATGATTTACATCCTGGTGACCAAATAAAAATTATTGTCAATGGTCATGAGAAACAATTAATCATTGTTGGTATTGCTCTTTCTCCTGAGTTTATCTATCAAATTGCACCAGGTTCAATTATTCCTGATTTTTCTCGATATGGTGTTATCTGGATGGAAGATAAAATACTGGAAGAGGCTTATGATATGGATGGTGCTTTTAATGATTTGAGCATAAAACATCGTTCTGATATTCAAAGTCATGTCATTATAGAAAAGCTAAATGTGATTTTGAAACCCTATGGTGGACTGGGCGCTTATGATCGCTCCCTTCAAGTATCTCATCAATTTTTATCTGAAGAATTTAAACAACTGGATGGAATGGGGCGTACGTTTTCAATGATTTTCTTGTCAGTGACTATTATTCTACTGAATATGGTTGTTGGAAGAATTATTGCGAGTCAAAGAGATATTATTGCATCACTAAAAGCATTTGGTTATAGCAATTGGGCGATTGGTTTCCACTATAGTAAATTAATTGTTTTAATTGTTATGGTCGGTATTGTCTTTGGCGTTTTATCGGGATTATTTTTGGGAAAAAATCTGGCTTTGCTTTATATGGATTACTATCGACTCCCTTTTCTTGATTATCAATTACAAGTTGGAACAATCTTATACAGTATTAGTATTACACTAATTGTTACACTGCTTGGAGCGTTATTTTCAGTGCGAAAGGCAACTCAATTGCAGCCTGCTGAAGCTATGAGACCAGAAATTCCACAACGTTATAGTATTACATTTATTGAGCGTTTAGGCTTAAAAAAATATTTATCTCAATCAAGTCGGATGATTTTACGGCATTTTGAACGCCATCCTTTAAAAGCATTTATGTCTGTTTTTGGAACAGCTTTTGCCTGCGCTATTATGATTGTGGGTACATTTTTTATGGATGCAATGAATTATATGATGGATATAGAGTTTAATCGTTCCCACCGTGAAGATTTGATGGTGACATTTGTTAATCCCTTATCATATAAAGCAGTTTATGAACTGAGAAATCTGGATGGGGTTTTACAGGTAGAACCCTATCGTTCAGTGGCTGTAAAAATGCAATCAGGCTCACGCAGTCACCGCACAGCTATTCAAGGGTTTATGCCAGATAATCGTTTATATCAGGTGCTTGATACTAAAAATAGAGTTGTTAAAATTCCTGAATCAGGTATTTTATTAACTGAATTCCTGGCCAAAAAATTAAATGTGACATCAGGTGATATGATTGAAATTGAGTTTTTAGAAGGAAAACACCAGGATCAACAGGTTCAAGTGGCTGGCGTGAGTAATCAATATATTGGTTTGTCGGGTTATATGAATATTAATTCTTTAAATCATTTATTGCAGGAAGATTCACTTATTTCAGGTGCCTATTTAACGATTGAAAAAGGACATTCAGAAAAAAGTTCAAATGAGATTTCAGAACATTTTTTTGAACAAACTCAACTAAAATCAATGCCCCAAATTGCAGGCGTATCTGAAAAAAAATCTTTAATTGATAGTTTTCAAAAAACAGTGGGTGATTTTATGTTGACCTATATTGTTTTCATTACGGTACTATCAGTTGCAATTGCTTTTGGAGTTATTTATAACAATACGCGAATAACACTATCTGAAAGAAGTCGTGAACTCGCCAGTTTGAGAGTTTTGGGATACACTCAGTCAGAAATAGCTTATATATTATTGGGGGAATTAGCCATTATTACTTTTTTTGCTATTCCTGTGGGTGTGCTGATTGGTTATTGGATGAGCTATGGTTTTATTCTTGGTATTCAGCAAGATTTATTTCGTATTCCATTAATTATTAACCTTCAAACCTATATTTTTTCTGTTTTGGTGGTTATTGGTTCTGCAGTTATTTCAGGTCTGTTTGTTCAACGTAAACTCAATCAAATTGATTTAGTTTCTGTTTTAAAAGTAAAGGAGTAATGATTTATGTCGAATAAAAAACTCATTCGATATTTAATTTTTATTGTGGTGATTATTGCTTTCTTTTTTATGGCGATACAAAGTAAACCAATAACTGTTGATTCAGCAAAAGTTGCTTATAAACCAATGAAAGTGATTTTTGAAGAAGAGGGTAAAACTCGAGTTATTGATCGATATGTTGTTACTGCACCCATCGATGCGTACATGCAGCGTATTACTTTAAATATAGGTGATACTGTTCAAAAAGGACAAAGCTTATTAACACTTGAACCCTTACCATCATCTATTCTTGATCCACGAAGTCGTTCCCAATCTGTTGCATCATTAGGTGCTACTAAAGAATTAGAAAATATCATTCAGGAGATGACTGAGGCAGCTAAAGCAGATAAAGAATTGGCAGATATTACTTTTCATCGAAGTTCTCAATTATATGAAGATAAAGTCATTGCACAATATGAAATGGATATTGCAAAAGCTGAAAAAAGAAGAGCTGATGCGGTTTATCGAGCTTCTCAGTTTGGCAATGTTTTTACTCAATATCTAACGCAAATGTCACGCTCTGCATTGGATTTTGAAGATGTTAGACAAATGAATGATGACCAACGTAAATTTAATGTTACAAGTATTAGCAATGGTCAAGTTTTAAAGATTGCAGATAAAAGTGAACGGGTTATTTCAATGGGAGAAGTCTTAATTGAAATAGGGGATATCAAACGACTTGAAATCGAATCTGATGTGCTTTCAAGTCTTGCGATTAAATTAAAATCAGGTATGCCTGTTGAAATATCTCGTTGGGGTGGAAAGCAAATTTTACATGGCATTATTCAGCGGATTGAGCCTTCTGGTTTTACTAAGCTTTCAGCTTTAGGTGTTGAAGAACAAAGAGTCAAAGTTATTATCAAGATGGACTCTGAACGTGATTCTAAATCGATTATGCCTTCTGGGTTAAAAGATGGATTTAGAGTGGTTGCTCGTTTTGTTGTTTGGCAGTCGGACAAAAATGTACTGCAAATTCCTAATAGTGCTTTATTTAAAGATCGAGTTGATGAACAGTGGGCAGTTTATGTGATTAAGGATAATTACTTACAAAAAAGAAATATTAAAATTGGTCATAAAAATAATTTGATGGTGGAAGTCATTGAAGGTCTAAAAGAAAATGAGCAATTGGTGTCCTATCTTTCAAATGATTTAAAAGAAGGAATAAAAGTGACCATTAGAAAATAACTAAATAAACTTTGTTTTTTTATAGCTGTTTAAACCTGCCTAAAAATCAAAAAAGGAACTATTCGAATGAATATAAAAAACAAATTATCTGGTTTAATTTTTCTTTCTTTATTATTTTTTACATGGGCCGTTAGTTCTTCAGCAGGTGTACCAATGGCTGGTGCTTCAATACCAGAAGAATCTATTGATTGGCTGCAAGTGGGGATGGGACTATTTGGTGGACTGGCACTTTTTCTTGCTGGGTTGGATATGCTTTCTGAAGGCTTGAAAAAAGCAGCAGGAGAAACCTTAAAAATATTATTATCCAAACTCACGACTAACCGTTTTATGGGGGCTATTACAGGTGCCTTCGTGACGGGCGTTTTAAACTCATCTTCTGTGACAACGGTTCTTGTGGTGAGCTTTATTACCGCAGGTGTTATGACTTTAAGTCAATCGGTTGGGGTGATCATGGGTGCTAATATAGGCAGTACAATGACTGCTCAACTTCTGGCCTTCAATCTTGCTGCTTATGCTTTACTTCCCATTGCTATTGGCTTTTTCATGACATTTACTGCGAAGCGTGAAAAAGTAAAATATTACGGTATGATGTTGATGGGGTTGGGCCTGGTTTTTTTTGGTATGGGCTTGATGAGTGATGCAATGAAACCTTTGCGAACTTTCGAACCCTTTATTGAATTTCTGGAATCAATGAAAAATCCAATGATTGGTGTTTTTGCTGGAGCACTATTTACTGGATTGGTGCAATCTTCTGCAGCGACAGTGGGTATTGCCATTGCGATGGCAAGTGAAGGTTTACTTAGTTTGCCCGCAGGTATTGCGCTTGCTTTAGGGGCTAATATTGGAACCTGTGTTACGGCTATGTTGGCTGCATTGGGTAAGCCTGTAGAAGCTGTTCGAGCAGCGATAGTTCATGTCTTGTTTAATGTCATGGGGGTTCTTTTATGGATTATGTTTATCCCTCAGTTAGCTGAATTTGCAGTGACAATGTCACCCGTGACACCTGATGTCGCAGGGCAGGTAAGTGGTTCAGATGTGCCTCGTCAGATAGCAAATGCTAATACTTTATTTAATGTCATTAATACCATTGTATTTCTAGGTTTTGCTGGCTGGTTTGCTAAATTGGCTACTCGCCTGGCTCCGACACCCACAAAGAAAAAAGATGTTATTGTCGAGCCAAAGTTTATTATTTCTGATGCTATTGAAACTCCTTCTTTGGCACTTGAACAAGTGCGAATGGAATTAGGACATTTAGGAAGTATAATTAATTCAATGATACATACAGTTCAGCCTGCAATTGCTAATAAAGATAAAAAACAAATTGAAAAAATTACTTCAGCTGATAATAAAGTTAAGATTTTAGTTGAAGCCATCCTCAGCTATTTGAGTTTACTTAGAAAAGAGACTTTAACTATCAAAGAAAGTTCTGATTTTCAGGCAATGATGACGGCTACGACTCATTTAGATGAAATTTCTGATGTGATCACTAACGAACTGTCTGATATTGCTCTTCATTATATAGAGAGTGAACACATGCCAAGTGAGATCACTCGTGAATTATTAAGAACTTATTATCAGGATGTTTGCCATTCTGTAAATGAAGCTGTAAAAGCAATTAGTGAAGAAAATCAATTAATTGCTGAAAAAGTGATTAATAGAAAAGCTGAAATAAAGTCTTATCAGAATGCTCTCTTAATTAGAAAATCAAGTAACTTAGGCAGTGAAGAGCCTAATTATCTTGAAAAAGCACGTTTAGAAATGTCGCTGATGGAAAAACTCTATCGAATTTATTTTTATTCAAAAGGCATTGCTAAAGTTGTACTTCCAGTTGCACTTGATAAAGCTGATTAAAAGAGAGTAAAGCGTTTAACAGATTTTTCATTCAGAGACTAAAAAGAAGTGAGTTCTGGTGGAAGAAATAGTGGATTATATTATTTTTTTCTTATTTTTAGAGATAGGTTGAATTATTGGTCATTATTTACTATTAAAATGATGTGGTGTTGATTTATTTAGAGATAATTTTTAATAAAACATAATAAAGGTAAAACGGGTGATCATTCTGATTTTGCCGCACAGGAATTAAATGGATATTATTTGCCCGAAATGTCAGACTCAGTATCGAAATTTACCTGAAAAGTATGCCAATAAGTCTTTGCGCTGTAAAAAATGTAACCATCGTTTTAAAGCAAACGAACCACCAAAATCACAGACACAAGAACCACAAGAGACACAGTTATCACCATCAATGCCTCAGGAAACTCAGTTGGCGCCTTCTAGTGAGTTTGTGACAGAACCCACTGTTTCTCCTCAAGCCAGTAGTCCTCAGGAAACACAGCTTGCACCTAACCCATCAAATGAAAGTCATTCTTCCCAGCAAACTGGCCCTCAGGAGACGCAATTAGCACCGTCGGAATCACTTAAAGATAAAGTTTCTGTTCAAACGCCTTTGCCTCAGGAGACTCAACTTGCTTCAGTTGAACAATTGTCTGATGAGCAGGGAAAAGACAAAGGTTTGACACCCCAGAAATCAAAACTTTCTGAAATTATAGGCCTGGGTTCGGAACAATTTTCTTCAGAATTAAACTTATCAAAACATTCAATTCATGATTGGAATGTGGGTGATGTTTTATTAGAGTTGTATGAAGTTATCGCTGTTTTAGGAGAAGGTCAGTTTGGCAAGGTCTTTCAAATAAGGCATCGTGATTGGAATTTGGATTTGGCTTTAAAAACGCCGAAGCAAAAAGCAATGAATTCTGGTTATGAAAATATTGAAACAGAAGCTGAAACCTGGGTGAATCTGGATCTGCATCCCAATATTGTTAATTGCTATTATGTTCGCCGCATCGATGATGTACCACAAATTTTTAGTGAATATGTTGATGGTGGTGATCTCAAAGACATGATAGCTCAAAGAAAACTTTATCAATCTGATGATGGCTTATCAAAAGAAGAAAACAACAAACAGTCTTTACTGAAAATTTTAGATATTGCCATACAATTTGCCTGGGGGTTAGGCTATGCGCATGAGCAGGGATTGATTCATCAGGATATCAAGCCAGCTAATGTTATGATTACATCTGATGGTGTGGTAAAAATTACTGACTTTGGCTTGGCTAAAGCAGGAGCAATGGCAATGGTGTCTGCGCCTGAAAATTCAACGCAAGATATGAAGCAGACAATGATTATTGCCGGTATGGGGATGACTCCTGCTTATGCTTCACCTGAACAGCTTGTGGGTAAACCTTTAACTCGACGTACAGATTTATGGAGTTGGGGTGTTTGTGTTTTAGAAATGATTCTGGGATATTGTTCCTGGGAAGCAGGTCCTGTGGCTCCAGGAATTCTAGAAGCATTTAATTCAAATATGCTTGATGATGAGCCTGCTTTGGGTTCAATTCCTGAGGAATTATCAGAATTATTATCTCATTGTTTCGAAGAAGATGAAGGTAACAGACCCGATAATCTAAATGATGTTGCCCGATCATTATTACAAATTTACAATCAAGAATCTGAAACAGTTTATTCTAGACAACAACCTCAAGCAGGTAGTGGTACTGCTTCCAGTTTAAATAATCAAGGTATATCTCTATTAGATCTAGGACAAACTGATGAGGCGATCCAGGTATGGAATAATGCGTTGCATATTGATCCGGAACATTTTGAAACAAATTTTAATTTATCTTTATTTCGTTGGAAAAATGAAGGTCTTGGTGAAACAGAACTTTTGGAACAAATCGAATCAACTCTATTGAGGGAGAAAGAGCATTCACAAATTGAGCGAATAAAATATGCTTTGGCTAAATTGTATCTTCAGTTTGGTCAATATGCTCAAGTGATAAAATTATTTAATAATGATTCTAATAAGATGAGCCAGTTACCTTCTGCAATAGATAGCGATGTTTGTAAAGAACTGGGACTGGCTTTATGCGCAGATTATCGATTAGTAAAAGATATATCACATTGGCAGCTTGTTGTTGATTGTTTAAAAAAAGGTATTGGAAACAGACTGGCTGATCCTTATTTGATTTCTGCTTATACACTTGCATTACAGCGCATTGGAAATAAAGCTGCTGCATCAAGGTTTTTTAAAGCCAGCACTATAACAGGTCTTATTCCAAAACAATTGAAGCAGGCTGTAGCACTTTTTTTGCCGGGTTATGAAGTGTTATACAGAATAGGTCAAAAAAATATTGATATTGCTCAGTTTGTTAATGATGGTGAAAATATTGTTTTTAATCAAGGGAAAAATCTTGTTCTCTGGAGTCTGAAAGATAAGCAAGCGATTATTGAAATCAAAGGGCATCTTGGAAAGGTAACGGCTTTGTGTCTTAGCTCAGATGAAAAAAGACTTTTTTCTGGTTCAGAGCAAGGTGATGTTCGAATATGGGATTTGTCAACGGGTGAAATGTTATCGGTTTGGTCAGCGATTAATGGCAAGATTAATGCGTTGCAACTATCACTATGTGAAAAGTATCTTTATATTGCTTCGAGTGAAAATCAACTCTCATTATGGGATTATGATAATAAATTAAGACTTAATAGTTTTAGTGGTGAAGGACATAGTGCCGAAATAATTAATATTCATATCTCACCGTTAACTGGTCAAATTGTCTCTGCTGGTGCTGATAATATTATTCGGGTTTGGGATAAAGACTCAGATCGTACCAGCTGTATTCTTTCAGGGCATGACCTGGCAATAAGCTGTGTGCAATGGTTGGATACTACTCATGTGTGTTCTGCGAGTCAGGATAAGACAATACGCTTATGGGATGTGGTGACAGGAGAATGTCTTCGAGTTTATAAAGGTCATCAGGGCAGAGTCAATGCAATGCGAGTCAGTGAAACCCAGGGATTTATTTTATCAGGTGACAGTAATGGTATCGTTCGCTATTGGAATATTAATACAGGTTCATCTTATGTGGTTTCAAAATTTTCTGGTGCGATTCGCTTTATCTCTTTAGATGAGTCAAGATTATTTGCTTCGATTGTAACATCGTCTAGTGTCAATATTATTGAAACAAATAATGAGTTTCGATACCATGCTACATACCTGTTTTCTTTGCCGGAATCTGCAATAGAAGTGGATGAGTTATCACGTGAATATCAACAAATTATTGCCCGAGCTGAATCTGTTTTTAATGAAGATAAAGTTAAATCCATGGAAGAAGTTGAGCAGGCTCGATTTATCAAAGGCTATGAACGTGATTATTCAGCGTTTAAATACTGGTCAAAGTTCTATACTTTTTTTCCAAAATTAAAACTGAAAGATATATGGAAACATGGTGTTTTAAAAGCACATGATGACCGTATTATGTCATTAGATGTTTCACCTTATAATGATTATGTTTACTCTGCTAGTAAAGATAAAAATATCTATCAATGGGATCTTGAAACTCAACAAAAGAATATAATATTTCCAAGTTTTGAAAAACAAATATCTTTGATAAAAGTGACTGATGATGGTGCTGGAATACTGATCGCCTGTGATGAAAATATTCTACTGATGGATATAAAAAGTGGTAAACAACTTTCATTGTTCAGTCATCATCAAGGTAGTATTATTGCAATGTCGGTGACTGCAGATGGACGCTTTGCATTATCCAGTGATGATAAAGGTCATTTTTATTTATGGCGTTTATTGACAGGTGAACTCATGGCTGATTTCACTGATATAAAAAACACGGTGACAACCATTACTGTGACACCTGATGGATGCTATGCACTAACTGGGCAGCGTAATAATTATTCAGTTTGTCTCTGGGATTTGGCAACTGGAAAAATCATATCAGACTTAGAAGGACATGAAAATATTGTCACCAGTATTTCGGTGACTTCTGATGGTAATTATTTTATATCAGCCAGTGCTGATGCTTGTTTGAGATTATGGAAAATTGAGTCCAGTCGAAAACAATCAGTACGAGTTATGAAAGGGCATACGAAGCGAATAAATCAGGTTGCAATTGATTATCAGGGGAAAATAGCTGTTTCCGTAAGTGAAGATAAAACTATTAGAGTATGGGATTTAATTAATGGTGATTGTCTTCATAGTTTTGAAAATACGAATGTGAGTTATACAACAGCAATCCTTAGTTTTGATGGTCAATATGTTTTTTCTGGAGATGCCCAAGGTCAGGTTGTTGTTTGGTGTCTTGATTGGTTATTGAAGAAAAAAGTTTATAAGGAATGGGATAATAGTGCAGATAGATATATTGAAAACTATTTTACCACTCATAAAACAAAAGAACCTCATAAGGAGTTAAATAATACTTATCGTTTATTACAATATGCTGGTTTTGGTAGTTTAAGTGAAGACGTTGTTAGAGAACACTTAATTGGATTGTCACAGGAAAATCTTGATATTATTTTACCAGGTAGTAAGCTAAATCGTACCAGATCTATTGAAAAAAATATTTCAGATAATAATCATATAATACCCTATAAGTCGATTCTTGTGATTGTTGCTCTTGCCTTATTAATTTTTAATTTATTTGATTTTAACTCTGAACCCGATATCGTCAGTGATAGTTTAGAACCTCAGGTTACAATCACAGATAAGAATGAGCAATTAACAATTGATACGATGCTTGATATTGCTATAAAGCTGGCTAGACTCAATGAAGGTGTTAAAGTTATAGAAGGAAAGCTTGCTCGGGGTCTTCTCATTGTTCCTGCAAATGCTGAGAAATTTAAAAATTTTCTGAAACTTAATGAAGATGACATGGTTGATTCCTGGGGACATGATTTTATCTATAAAGTTGGTAAAAGTGGTGTGTTTAAAAGTCGAATTATGTTGCGTTCATCGGGTTATGATAAGGAACATAATACGGATGATGATCTTCTATTAAATGGGCTTCCACACTGGTCATCATTAGAAATAAAAAAGAATAATCTCAGCATAATAAAACTATCATCAATCAAAAAACAAATAGAAATGGAGCTTGAAGATAGACTGTATTCTCAAATTGAAGATGATGATATTGAAGCTGTAGAGAGTTCTTTTGAAGATGAGTATCGTTCTGAACCACCTATTGAACTTGATGCAATTGAAGAAACAGAATCTAATGTTGAGGCAGTTGAAGTCATGGTTAAACCAAATTCTAAATCAAAAGTGTTTTTTGATGATAAGGAATAGAACAATTGATTAAAAAAATGCCCCAGGCTGTACTTAAAGTGATTCAGGGAAGTTTGTCAGGAAAAGAATTTAAATTCAATGAACGAACCACCTGTGTGATTGGTCGAGCATTAGATTGTAATATTCTATTACCAGATGATCAAGCGCATAGCACCATTTCTCGTTATCATTGTTTGCTGGACATTAATCCCCCAGATATTTGCATTAGAGATTTTGGTAGTCTCAATGGCACTTATGTTAATGGTGAAAAAATTGGTCAACGTGAAACAAATGCTGATCGAGATAAAGCTCAACATTTGATTTATCCTGAATATGATTTAAAAAATGGTGATCAATTTAAGCTTGGTGATAGTGTTTTTCAGGTTTCAATTGTGAGTGCTTCTGAAGACTCAAAGGACACACAGCTTGAAGCACCTGCTGCTTCACCATTTAAAATTGATGAAGGCACATCGCCCTTACCAGAAACATCTGCAGCAGCAGTGGTCGATCCATTAGATAAAATTAATTTATTGCTATCAAAAGCAGATAAAAATAATGACGAACTCATCAGCATTAAGGGATATGATATTGTTAAAGAATTAGGTCGTGGCAGTATGGGGGCAGTCTATCTGGCGCAAAGAACAGAATCTGGTGTCCAAACTTCTCCAAAAATTGCTTTAAAAGTTATGTTACCAAAAGTGGAAAGTGACCCCAAAGCTCATCGTCAATTTATTCGTGAAACCAAAAATACTCAATTGTTGAAACACCAAAATATTGTCAAAG
>JAPHSW010000130.1 GCA_026196615.1 Gammaproteobacteria bacterium
ATTAATTGCCTGTTTAATATCATTAACGACGCTTCCCATATCACGGCCTTGAACATTAGACTGAATCACCACTCGTCGCTGTACATCATCACGACGTATTTGAGGTGGTCCTGATTCAATTTGAACCGTTGCCACATCTGACATTCTTACCCAGGCTCCATTAGCAGCCTGTATTCTTAAGTTTTTTATTGCTTCAGAAGAATTTCTAAACTGCTCCTGTAAACGGACATAAATATCATAGCGTTCATTACCTTGAATAACCTGTCCTGCACTCACACCACCCACACCTTCTTCAACCAATGACATGACTTCTGAAATAGATATTCCAAATCGTGAGAGTGCATTACGATCAGGACGAATGACTAATTGTGCTTCACCAGCAATTTGTTCCATAGCCACATCAACTGCTCCAGTGATCTGTTGCACCTGTTTTTCAATTTCTTTACCTTTTTCAGCAAGCACGGAAAGTTCTTTACCAAATAGTTTGATTGCAAGTTGTGCTTTCACACCTGATAATAATTCATCCACCCGAGTCGCAATGGGTTGAGAGAAGTTAAATAATAAACCAGGGTGAACTTCCAGTTTATGTTCCATGAGTTCCTGTAATTCAACTCTGTTACTGGCAGAAGTCCATTCTACAACTGGCTTTAAGCCTATATAGATTTCAATATTATTCACTGGCTCAGGATCACCACCAATTTCTGCTCGACCAATTCGACTCAAGGCATAAGTAACTTCAGGAAAAGTCATCAACTGTTGCTCCAATTTCTTAGCAACAGAAATAGACGTTTCAAGACTAGCAGAGGGGGCTAATGTCGTTCTCAAATTAATCGTACCTTCTTCCAGTTCAGGTACAAATTCAGTACCTATATCTGGAATAGTCGAAATGGCAAATGCGAAGAGAGCAAACGATGTCACTACAATTAAATAAGGTCTTTTTAGTGCTGCTCTTAATGATTTCTTATAGAGATACTCCAATGGCATCAACAATGGACTTTGTCGTTGTCTAACACCCTGTTTAAACAGATAAGTCGCCAATGCAGGTACCACAAGTAAAGCAACCAGAACAGCGGCCAAAATAGCTAACATGATACTGATCGCCATAGGTTGAAATAGCTTTGCTTCAACACCTTCAAACGTAAAAATAGGAGAAAAAACAACGAGAATAATCATTGCTGCAAAAAAAACAGGACGAGCTACTTCTCTTCCTGCTTCCTGAATTCGAAGGTCAATGCCGTGTTCATCCTGCTCAACATCGTAGGGATCAGAATCATTTAATGCAACATGATCAGCAACGGCTTCATCATGCTGACGATCAGGATGACTCAGATGCTTAAAAATATTTTCCACCATAACGACAGAGCCATCCACTAACATGCCTATCGCTACGGCTAAACCTCCTAATGACATTAGATTTGCCGAAAGGCCATACCATGACATCACCATTAAGGCCAACCCAATGGAAAGAGGAATAGAAATCAAAACAAGAAAAGTCGCTCGAAGATTAACCAGAAATAATGCCAGAATAATGATGATAAAAATAAAGGCCATCAATAAAGCATCCACAACTGTTGTAACAGCCTTTGTTATAAGATCAGACTGATCATAAAAGCCATCAAATATAACGCCTTCAGGTAAGGCCTGCTGAATCAATTCAATTCGCTCATAAATACCATCAATGGTTGCTTTGGTATTTGAGCCCATTCGTTTTAAGACAATACCTGAGACCACTTCACCTAATGCTTCAATATCATTGTCATTGGTGCGTCGAGTCATCGTTACTGCACCTTGTCTAATCTCTTGCCCAAACTCCACTTTAGCTAAATCACCGACACGTACTACCACACCATCTTGTTCTAACACTGGAATATTGGAAATATCTTTTAAACCTTTTTCACCACTACCTAACCAGCCAACGCCACGGATCACCAGTTGCTCCTGGCCTCGATCCATATACCAACCACCTGAATTTTTATTACTATTTTGTATTTTTTCAATAATGTCATTAAGGGATAAATTGTAGGAAAGCAATTTAGACGGCTCTATATTCACCTGGTATTGTTTCACTTCACCACCAAATGATAGAACATCGGTAACACCATCAACTGGCATTAAGAGCAGCTTTACAACCCAGTCATTTAAGCTTCTCAATGCCATAGCATCATAGCCTGAACCAGGTTTTGCAAGCAATAAATATTGATACACTTGACCTAAACCTGAGGTGTTAGGTCCAATTTCAGGTGTACCTACTCCTTTAGGAATTAGCTCTTTAGCCTGTTGTAAACGCTCAAAAACCAATTGACGAGCAAAATAAATATCAGTGCCTTCTTTAAAGACAATTGTAATTCCTGATAAGCCTGTTTTCGAAATAGAACGAACCTCTTCAACATCTGGCAAAGCATACATCACAGATTCAATAGGAAAAGTAATTAATTGTTCAACTTCTTCTGAAGCTAGACCTGGAGCTTCAGTATTAACAGCTACCTGAACATTAGTGACATCAGGAAAAGCATCTAAATTTAATTTAGGAATAGCAAAATAACTGGCAAGCCCAATAACGAGCAATGCAATGATGATCAACAATCGGTTACATACTGACCAGTCGATTAAACGATTAAACATATCTATACCTCTTTTTTACCAGCAAGCTTATTGCCAATAAGAATTTTTGTAGCAAACATTTATAGCAATGATTGTAGTGACAAATATTTTCTAATGATTGTGTGGATCAAATCCGCCTTTTGCCATTTCTGATGCCAGAAAAAAAGCACCCTTTGTTGCTACTCGTTGACCAGCTTTAAGTCCTCCAATATGGTGTAAGCCATTAATAGTATTTTTCAACTTCACTTCTTCTTGTTTAAACACACCTTTTTCCTGCTCAATAAAAACCGTCCAGTCGCCATCGGAAGATCGCATTAATGCCGTTTCTGGTAATAAAATAACATTTCCAGCAACCGGTAGTTCAAGATAAACAGTGGCAAATAAACCCGAATGAAGTAAATGTTCTTTATTCTCTAGTAGTAATCGAATTTTTCGTGTCCTGGTAACTTCATCAATTGCATGACTATCATGGATGACTTTTGCAGTGAAAACTTTATTATCAATAGTTACTTTTGCTTTTGTATCAACAGGGATACGCTGACCAATTTCAGGTGCTAATAATGCTTCAATCCAGACTTGATCCTCATTAACCAATAACGCAATAGTTGACCCCATAGAAAGAAACTGACCTGATTGAAAATTATCTTCCAAAATAACACCATTATGTGGTGCGATGACAGGATATTGTCCAGATTGAAAAGTACTTTTTCCAGATAAAAAATCTTGTATCAATTTTTCATTGAACCCATAAGCTATTAATGTTGATTTATTTTTATCAAACTCAGCTTTGGAAGCAATATAACGCTTTTCACCCACAGTTTTTTTGCCCAATGTCTTTACACGTTGCCACTCAGATGTTGAAACTTTTAATTGATTCTGCGCATTAGCAATATTCAAGCTGTATAGAATTGCGATTAAATCATCTTTTTTAACATGCTGGCCAAGCACCACCTGTCGGCTAATGACCTTTGAATCAACTTGTGTTGTAAGCAATGTCGTATTATAGAGATCATTAACCACCTCACCAGGTACAGATAATGTCTGTTTAACTTGTTTTTGAGGAAAAATTTTCTCAATCTTAATACCTGCCATTTTTTGTTGTGCTAAAGACATTTTTACAAAAACATCTTCCTCATGCTCTTCATGTCCATGTTCATTTTTTTCTGATGATTGCTCATATTCATCATGCTGATGATCGTCATGTTTATCCTCCTTCTGATCATCATGTTCTTCATCCTTGTGATCGTCATGTTCATCATCCTTATGATCGTCATGTTCATCATCCTTATGATCGTCATGTGCATCATCCTTA
>JAPHSW010000196.1 GCA_026196615.1 Gammaproteobacteria bacterium
CATTTGAAGCCTTTGGATGAAGAATAATTGCCTGAACAACAACTATTTGATCATCTATGGGGCTTCATTTCAATTCCTAAAGATCATACCTATGAATCTTGATTAGAATATTACATTAAAGAAACGACTTTTCTTAGAAAAGACTATTCATCAGCAGTCACAGTATTTCCAGCGAAGTGACAAGCTGTTTGATTGGTCTTTTTACTTTAAAGTTTTAAGTAAATAGGTTTGTTTTATTTGAGTAAAATCTCTTGCACCATCTTGTTTATATAATTCCGTTGTTAATTCGATGCGGTGTGGCTTTGTCAGCAATTTTAATTTCTTAATATATTTTTGTTCAGAAAAACTGGTTGTTTCGATGATCAATGTATCACCTTCCCATCCTGTAATAATGACTTCTCGATTCTCATCATTCATTGCTGAAATAGAGGATGATCGAAAATCAGTATAATAGATTCGCTCTCCGTTTTGTGCTGAAGAGATTCTAAGCATTGGTTCTTTATGTGAAATTTTCATTTCACTAACCAGAACTTTTTCTATTTCCTTTAATTCTGTGTTTCTATTTCTTTGATCAGAAGTACTCGGGCGTTTACCACGCTTATGACCAGAACCTTTTCGACCAGAGCGGTCACCACTTCGCCTACTGGAAGTTGTTTTATCTCCTTTATTTACTTGTCCTAAAACGTCTTTAAGATTATCACTTGATGAAGGCTCCAAGATCCAATGCCCAGAAAAATTTGGACGAGTATTTTCATTGTATATTTTGTCCAAATTAACGCTTAAATCCAATTCCTTAAAAGGTGATTGTTCAACTTTGTCAAAACTAATGGTTTCATCTGAAAATGCAATATCATGACTCGCAGTTATCATTAGAACAGCGATTAGAAAACAAATCCGACATGATAATTGTTTATATTTCACTGGATACATTGGGCTTCTCATCTAACATATAAAAATCTATAGGCTCAATAAATTTGTTCCTGTTTAATTAATCAGTTCCCACGCACCATCAGGTTTTAAACAAGCAGTGCCGTAGGCTTGCTCAGTTTTTCCACCAATTGTGACCGTTTGTTGAAATTCACGACATTGACGTCCTGATGTACTAGTACCCATACGAGTGGTTTTTACTGTTCCGGATGCATCCCCCTCTTGCCATACAATGGTTTCTCCAACATTCGCTGATGTGGCTTTAACTTGAGCAGCTTCATGCATACGTTGTTGATCTTCACTAATCATATCAAGCACTTTTAAGGTAATTCGGGTAAAAGCAAGGTATTTATAAGCATCATTGTCTTCATGAAAAAAACCATATCCATGATAGGCTCGACCATGGGGCCTGGAAACTCTAACACCATGATAATGTCGATTTCGAGGAACAACAACGTGCTTGTTGTTATGTCTATTGTGAGGTACGTTTTTATAATAGTGTGAGGGTTTTTCAATCACAATCACACGATTGGCATAAGCTTCTGTAGTAATAAATCCTGTAAAGATTGTTGCTACAATCCCAAATGTAGTAATACTTAATATTCTATTAACACTATTCATTTCATTTTCCTTTCTATCAATTACGTTTAAATTCATATAAATGAATTATTTGTTTTCATTGAGTTCAGATTAACAAGGAATAAAGAAGTAAATATGGAGCAATTATGAAGAAATTGTGAAGTTATTATAAATAATTATTAGCAATGAGGTGAAATAAAGTGGAATGAAACCAGTGATATAACATTGGAACAAATACTCATTTTTTAATAATGGATTCAATAGTTGTATCAGATGAATACTAACCATTTTAGTGGTAATTAATGGCAACTTTCTTTTGCTTTTAGTAAAACCTCTTTAACCCAATCAACTTTCTTTTTATCACAATCCGTTTCAGAACATAGGCTTTCATAGGTTTCAAAAGGTTCAATATACAGACAATCTTTTTGCTCATATAATACAACGCCATAGTAAAAAGCATACTTTGAGATATCAGGACGCAATCCATAGGCTGCCTGCAAGTCTTTTCTAGCTTCATTTTTATTTTTATAGAGATAAGACTTACCTCTGTAAAAG
Organism: Gammaproteobacteria bacterium; assembly: GCA_026196615.1. Taxonomy (GTDB): domain Bacteria; phylum Pseudomonadota; class Gammaproteobacteria; order GRL18; family GRL18; genus GRL18. The sequence continues at coordinate 2,062 of JAPHSW010000196.1, forward strand.
CGAGAGTAAGCATTGTTCTGCCCATAAATCATGCTTTTTTCAAAATCAGTCTGTGCTTGCTCTGGTTGTTTCATCCAGAGATAGGTCACTCCCCGGTAGGTCAAATTGTTAGGGTTATTGGGCTCTATTTCAATGAGTTTATTTAAGTAATTAATGGCTTCTTCATATCGTTCCTTTGAAGACATCAAAATGGCCATTTGCATATACGGTTTGGGGCTTACTGTGCCATTATTTATCGCTTGAGTATAAATGTGAGTGGCCTCTGTTTCTTTACCGAGTTCCATTAACATACTAGCTTGTTCTAATTGAGTGTCTAAATGATATTCTTTTTCTGCTCTTTTAAAGAAGGCCAATGCAGACTGGTAATCATCGTTAAGTTGAGATTCCCGTGCTTTATAATAAAGGTCAAAACCTAGAAGCGGACTCAATTCATCAATTTTTGTTAACACTTCAAACCTTGAATTAATCGCACTATGCAGTTCATCTATAGAACCACCCCAACGTGAAGTATGACTGAAGAAGTATTGATCATGTATCAGATAGGAATTGGGCACATGAAAAAAACCATTACTTGCAATCGCTTTCAAAACACTATCCTGCCCCAGAGCCATGGCCATTTCCATCACTAAGCTATATGCCAGTGACAATTTATTATTAAGAGATATTGCTTTATTACAGTCTAAAATAGCTGGGAAGAAGCTGGCTCGCATTGATTTAAAACTATCTTCAGGCGTCACAGATACAAAGCCCTGTCCCCTATGCAACCAGCCCACAGCTTCATAGTATCGACAACGAGCCAAATAGGCCAGACTGGATCTTGGTCTTTCATCAATCCATTGATCAATTCTTTCTTTATGCTTTACGTCACCACTAGCAAAAGCCTTAAATGCATCACCAATAGGTCTGTCCAATGTTTTTCCTGACTCAAACTCACCAATAAGTTTATTGATCTCAATTTCAAGTTTAGAAAATTGTTCAGCTTCAAGCAGTGTCCGAAAATTTATCATTTGCTCAAAACTATTTGCGCTCACAGGATTCATTATGAGCAAACAATTTATAACAAATACACATATAAGTACGCGACAACATGCCTTTAATAAATTCAAATTAAAAATTAACTCCAAAGAATACACTAGTATGCAAGCGCTCAAACAACATACCTTTTTATATTATAAAAAACGTGAGTAAAATATACCGTTTTATAATGATTAAATAAAACAAAAATTATTTGGGTGTCTCAGTTAGTCTTTGTATCTGTTGTAATAGTTCTGTAAATTTAAATGGCTTAGAAATGACTGAATTCATACCTGAATCAATACACAGAGCATGACTCTCTTTTAATGCATCAGCTGTAACCCCAATTATTGGCACATGGGATAATTGGGAAAATTGCGATTCTCGAAAAAGACGAGTCGTTTCCCATCCATTTAAATTAGGCATATGCAAGTCCATCAAAATCAGATCAAATGCTTTTTGTTCAGCAATTTTCAGTGCTTGTTCTCCACTTTCAGCAAGGACAACTTTAACGCCTTCTGTTTCCAATAAGCCTTTAATGGCATACCTATTAATATCATCATCATCAACAACCAGAATATGCATTCCAAATTGATAAGTATTGCTGCTTTTTGGTTTTTCTGTTACTGCTATTTTTATTGTCTTTTTCATTGGAATCTGACAAGTAAAGCAGCTTCCTTCACCCAGATGACTTTGAACGCTAATATTTCCCCCCATCAAATCAACCAGTTGTTTACAAATACTTAGTCCTAAACCACTACCAGAATAATTGCGTGTAGTACTACTATCTGATTGAAAAAATTTGGCAAAGATATTTTTCTGATCATCTTCTGATATACCAATACCTGTATCACTAACAGACAACCGTAATAGGACGTCTGTTTCTGTTTCTTTATTTAATACATCTAGTTTGATAACAATTGAACCTGATTCAGTAAACTTGATGGCATTGTTTACAAGATTGATCAAAATATGTGATAAACAGTTTGAATCACCAAAAAGTAACTCAGGCACAGAAGGGTCTATATAAGATGTTAATTTCAAGCTCTTTTTAACAATATAACTTTCACTTGCTGCTACACATTTATTAACAATTTCTCCTGGATTATAACTGGCTTGTTTCAGTTCCAATTTTCCAGATTCAATTTTTGCCAAATCAAGAATTTCATCAATGTGTTGTTGAAGGATTTGACCGGATAGATTCAACTTATCGACTATTTCAATTTGTTCATTGTTAAGAACCTTGAGCGATAGCAGTTTGGTAAGAGCAATAATTCCATTGAGAGGAGTCCGAATTTCATGACTCATATTGGATAAAAACTGTGATTTAGCCTGATTAGCACTTTCAGCTTCTTCTCTTGATTGTATCAATTCTTTATTTAGTTGTAGCAAGTCATTTTCAGCTTGTTTTCGATCAGTAATATCCACGGATATAATCATGATATAGTCAATTAGGCCATCACTCTTATTGACAGGCAGAAATGTCGAATCAAACCAGATTTCATTTCCTTGTGAGTCTATAACAATAACTTCTTTTGAAACAATTATTCCTTTGTCCCTAACAAGCTCCATACTCTTGAGCATTTGTTTTTGAAACGCGGGAGGATAGAACTTGAGTGGGTACGCTTTCCCATAATATGGTGTTATATCATTTATTTTAAGTGCATTGACACCGGCACAACTCATGTAGATTAAATTTAAATTAAGGTCAATTATCTTGGTACAAACGGGGGAATTTTCGAGCCATGCATTGCTGTCTCTTTCAGATTTCAATAGTAAATCTGCAGTTATTTTTTGCTCATTAATATCATATCCTTCTGCAACTATGTGAGTGATACTTCCCTGTTCATCAAATTCTGGGTGTATACTTAAATTAATCCATATCAAATTGTCACAGACTTGAATTAACACTTCACTCTTATGTTTTTGGCCAAGGCTTGCATCGTTACAATATTTTTGGATATTTGCCTTTATACCTTCATCGTAGTTAAACCAGGAACAATCACAAAAATTCTTATCAATGACATCTTTATTATCCAGTTCTACTATTTTCAAAAAAGAATTATTGACAAAAATTAAGTTGCCTTCAGTACCTAAAATCCAAACAAAGGTTTGCATACTATTAAGCAATTGCCGCATATCAGATGTAATCTGTTTAGTCACGTTTCTCACAATAATATTTTTCTATAGAACATATTAAGATTAAATAATTATATATTTAAACACTTATCAAGAGTTTGTAAAGTTAACTCATCCAATACAATAGAAATAAAAAACGGTTAAATGTAATAACACTAATGGCTTTATATAAAGCCTGGTTCACGTCATATTACAATTATCTTAGATAGGCTGATTTTTACTTTAACTTGGTTATGAAAATATTTCAATTAGATAAATTGCCTGCTTCAGAGCAAATTATTTCTTATTATAGGCAGCCAAAATTATACAACTTGATATATAACTCTATAAGCTATCAATACTAATTAGAAACACTAGTAACGATACATAGGTAAGATCTTTAGGAATTGAATTGAAGCCCCATAAATGATCAAATAGTTGTTTCTGACGCAATTATTATGATATCCAAAGGCTTCAAATGAAAA
>JAPHSW010000011.1 GCA_026196615.1 Gammaproteobacteria bacterium
ATAAAATTTACATGAAGGATTTAAAGCATGTATTTAAACAATTGAACCAAGATGTGATGTGTCTCGGAACAATGGCTTAAATTTGTGGGGATCCTTCAGGTCTAGATATAAAAAATAATTTTTCTAGTAGGATAAAAATAACATTCAAAGTGTAGTGATTAATTATGGTAGTTCAACCATATCTTTTTTGGTGCTTTCCATGAAATCAATAACATCTTTTCTTTCTCTTGGTGGTAGTTTAAATTTATCTAATGTAGCGTCCAGATGTTTCATAAAGATTTTCCAGTCATCTTCACTGATACGCATTCCAACATGGCTTTCTTTTATCTCTCTCCCTGTATAATAAAGTTTACCTCCAGCTTTATTTGCAATAAAATCAATAACCAATTGAACTTCTCTATCTATGCCATCATCACCTCTATGTGCCCAGAAACGACCCAACTTTTTATCTTTAGCCAGTCTAGGAACAAGGTCGTTGACTACTGCGACAACTGCATCATATCCTCCAAGCCTTTCATATAAGGTTCTATTATCTTGTGACGTTGAAGCACATGATACACTTGATAATGTTAGTCCTATAATAAAAAACAGTGATGACAAATACTTTGTTTTCATATTATTTATTTTCATTAGTAATACCTCATTTATTGTTTAAAAAATTTACAATGTATGTTTTTATTTAACACAAAATAATGTTAAAACATGTTAGAATGATTTAGAAATTCTATTTATGAATATGATTTATAAAAAAAAACAATAAATAATATGAACCTTAAACAACTTCGTTTTGCACAATCTGTAGCTAAAACACATTCATTTAGCAAAGCTGCTGAAATGTGTTTTGCAACACAACCAACGCTTTCAAATTCAATTGCTCAATTGGAAAAAGAACTGGGTGGTAAAATATTTATCAGGACGACGAGAAAAGTTGAATTAACTCCGTTTGGAGAATATATTCTACCTTTTTTAACTGGTGTGTTAGATAGTAAAAATGAGCTTGAAAAAGCAGCTCATTCCTATCATAATCCAGAACATTCCCTTTTACGTATTGGGCTTTCACCCTTAATTGACATTAACCTGGTCAATCATGTATTAGCTCCATTTAGACAGGCCAATCCTAATATCAGTATTTTTTTTAAAGAATGCCTATTGGATGATCTTTCTGAAAGAATTAATAATCAGCAGATTGATTTTGCAATTCTTCCAGATAACATTGATGTTAAAAATTCTGAAAGTCTTTTTTTCTATGATGAACCTCTTTATTATATTCCTCAGGAAGTTGGTTTATCTTCACATGAGATGAGAAACTATAAAATCAGTGAACTTTCTGATATCCCAATTATCCTTACGGGTGGAGGCTGCGGGCTTAATGGCTTACTAGAAAATTTATTTAAAAGTGATGATGTGCATCTAACAAGTTATCCCGGTCAGGCGTTGAGTTATACCGTTATAGAGGAATGGGCATCACATGGCATTGGAGCGGGAATTTTGCCAAAAGCTAAAATTTCATTATCCAGTAAAGTAGCTTGTGCATTATTTTTAAGTAGCGATAAACCAGCAAAATTTTCTTATAAATGGATTTGGCATAATGATATTTCATCTAACAATGATTTATCTTGTTTTGTTGAATTTCTCCAAACTAAAATGCCGTCTTTGCTAAAGCAGCAAATCAGGCTGGCTGTTGCTTAAATCTTTGAAATTAATAGATTATATTTTTGTTTGATGTTTTTATCTTATTTTTGTGAACTGTCATGAATAAAACAGATGTCGTTAGTCATTCTTCGGAAGGGGATATTGTAAATGAGAAAAGACCAATAATTGCTGTATCAGCAAATATTGATTGCTCTCATCTTATTTCACCACACAAGCATCATCGTGGTCAGTTAATTTATTCCTTAAGAGGAGCATTATCTGTCAAAACTGAAAATAAAACCTGGCATGTGACTCCCGAGTATGGAATATGGATTGCTCCAAATGAAATTCATCAAATTAAAGCAATCAAAGCAGTTTCATATCGTAGTGCTTTTTTAGAGCCCGATGCATTATCTCCAAGATTCAATTTTAGTCATGCGATATCCATACCTCTTCTGTTTAAGGAATTATTAAATGAGGCCTCATCTATAAATTTTGAATATCAAAATAACACTGCAGAATCACGCTTGCATGAAGTTTTATTTGATCGCTTTTGCTTTCTTGAACCTGAAAAGTTTTCGATACCAATGCCTAATAATGAGCTTTTAAAAATTTTAGTTAAAGATGTTTTTCTTGAACCTAATAGTATGATAAGTCTAAAAGATTTGAGCCAAAAATTTAATGTTTGTGAGAAGACTCTTTCCAGAAAGTTCAAGAGAGAAACAGGTTTATCTTTTAGCCAATGGAAACAACATGTTTGTATTGCTTTAGCGGTGGAAAAAATCAAAAACGGTGAATCTCTAACATCAATTTCTTTTGATTTAGGATACAACTCTCCAAGTGCTTTTAGCACTATGTTTCGACGCGTAACAGGCATGAAGCCTAGTCAATATTTACTATCTAAATAATCCATATATCAAATTGTCCTTTTCTCATAAGTGAATGTCTTTTTCTCGAAAGATATTATCCGTAAAACTGAGTATCATGTTCTTTATTTGAATTGGAGAATATGATGAATAAAATAATACTTTTAATCCTTATTATGCTTATGTCCATTACTGTTCAAGCAGAAGAATCGGAAGTAGTTTACAATTTTAAGACTCTGTCTTTAGAAATGGCAAATAAAGCTGCATGGGGTGCTATTAATACCTGCCGACAAAAAGGTTTTTCTGTTGCAGTTGCTGTCATTGATCGAGGTGGTAATTTACAAGCTTATTTACGTGATCGATTTGCGGGACCACATACCACTAAAACGGCTATCAGTAAGGCATGGACTGCTAATAGTTTTCGTCAATCTACAGCCGATCTGGCCGATATGTTAAAACGAGGTATCATTCCAAATCAAGTGCAGCATAATCCTGGAGCATTGCTTGTAGGTGGTGGTGTTATGATACAGGCTCAGGGTCAGGTTATTGGTGGTATTGGTGTAGCAGGTGCACCTCCAGGTAAATCAGAAAAAGACAGTATCGATGGCGCTTGTGCTTTAGGGGGTATTGAAGCAATTCAAGAAGAACTGGATTTTTTAGAGTAAAAATTTATTATTAATTCTGTGATATCTATTATTAGTCATTCCCATCATCAAAGCATGAAAAGGTTTCATGCTTCTTCTACTATAAAATACTTCAGTATTCCCGTTCTCAAATATTTATCATTATTTTTATAATCACCCAATGTGATGAATGTCACTGCCAGAATAAAAAATTCACCATAGACTCTTCAAAAAGAACTCATACGCTTACAATTCAAGATACTTATAATAAATAAGTACAGTGTCATCATAATTTTATTTATGGCAAATGACTATTATGGAATCAGGAGGGAAACTTAATCATTATGTATTTTAAAACTAGAGGATTTATTTCATGAAAAAACGATTAGTCAGCCTTCTTTTAAGTTTAATTTTTAGCACATCATTAGTATATGCTGATCAAAATGAATTTATGCGTCATATGGCTCATGCTAACCCAGTACCAAACTATATGTCGATTATTAAAGTCAATGCTGATAAATTGGGCTTAAATGAAGAGCAAAAATCCAAGGTTATGGCCTGGAAGAAAAAGAATGGTAAAAAAATGGCTGACATGGTCAGTAGTGTGATTGAAGGGGAGGCACAGATAAAAAATGCATCAATGGATGGTGTTTCTCAATCTGAAATAAGTATTATGACTAAAAAATTAATGGATACTCGTGCAAAGATCATTGCTGGAAAAACAATATGCCGTGATTATATGATGGATGTATTAAGTAAAGAACAATGGCAACAATTAGTTGCTATTATAAAAGCCTAATAATTAACTCTAAACATTAAAAAATGTCGGATGACCCATAGATTGGCCTATTGGTTATTAATTGCTTCAAATCAAGCAAGGCCAATTTATGCTTCAAACATCACACATTTAAGTCTCTAAGTAAAAGGTAGAAATGTTTCTACCTTTTACTTATTTGGGGAATAAATGATGGGATGGATAAGTGAACAGGCTATGAAAGGCATGAGAATTGATGGCTACAACCCGAATAGTTGCACCACTTCGGAAAATCATTAAATGATGGAGTATTGCAGACAATATGTTTGATCATGATTGGGTGTTGCTGGAGTGTGGTCATTAAACTAATTTAAACAGTGCATATTGAGCAAGGTGCGTTGAAGACACTTTTTTGTCAACTAATATGATTAAGCTGATGAATGGTTTGTATTGACCTATTGCAGACACTGACGACCAAACAAGGTTGGTTCTCAAATTTCCAAATAGCGTTAATTCAGGATGATTTATTCTGAGAATAATATTGCCATTAATACGTCTGAAATCTACGTAAAGTGATCATTTAGTAGAAAATAAAATTTTGAATTTCTACCTGTTTTAATTAATATTCAGTTAAAGTGACCAAAATCTTAATAATAAATTTTATAGATACATCATTATTCAGGATAAAAATTTATCTAAAGTAGCTATTACATAAGATTTTTATTTCTCATCAAGCATCCGAATAACAGTAATTTATGGAACTCGAATATCAATAGCAACACTATTATTGTTATAAATTAGTTTCGCATTTTTGTATTTAGACAGTTTTACTATTTTTGATAATTTTTTGAAAGTATTATAAGGAGTCACTTCAACTAATTGGTTAGCTAACAAACTAGGCAAGTTTCCACAAGGATTTGTATCTTGAATCAAAGTAATTGTAGCACCCTTTGAATCTGTTTCTAACTTAAATTCTCCAAGAAATTTAGCTACTCGAACCAATTCAGCCTGTCTTGTCTTATTACATTCCTCTGTTTTGTTATCAATACAATAATCCGACACAGATTCCATTTTAATAAAAAAGATTTATCTTTTTATTCAGATAAAGGGTCAGAATATGTGTCTTATAAATAATGGTATAGCTAAATCGGTACTTAACTTAAAGCGCAAAGTTATATCGAATAATTCTTGATTTTTTTCAGGAACAATTGTTTTAGTTTTAAGCGCCATACCATACTTTGGATAATTATCTAGATGATTCTAGATGATTCTAGATGATTCTAAATGATTCTGAATTATTTTGGGTGCATTGGTCAGGCATAAAGTGTTGTATTATCATGAGTTGACTCATTCACTGTGTTGTTAATGGAATTAGAAACATTATGGATTTTATCATGTATATGCTTCAAACCTTCTTTATCTTTGAACTGACTGAATTTTTAGGTTGAACAATAAATTTATCTTTACAACCAGAACTACAGAATAAGTATTTCTGTCCATTATAATTTTGGTAATAACCACTGTCTTATGATAGTCGTTTTCACAGGTGACAAATAAATTAACGATCATAATCATTTTTCAAATTAATTTACCGGAAACTAAAAATTAACTTATATTCTGTATAATTGACAAGATATTACAAGAGGCTTACACCAACATTAAATATATTTAAGAAACGTTATATGTGTGATAACACGACTCATAATAACGAAAAGTATTACATTACAAATATTTAATGTTCATGTAAGGTTATTGAAAGAGAGCGTATGAAATAATAATAATATGAAAAATAATTTAGGATATGAAGAGCTTAATATTTATTTCATTATTCAAAAAAGAAAATAAAAATGTTAAAAACAATTATTATTTTAGGTTCATTATTTCTTATGGTGTCTTGTAACCAGGCAAGTAATGCTATGACACAGGGTAAACCAGGCACGCAACAAAAAAATACACCGGAAGATATGAAGTTGCCACCACGCGCCAGTTTTTCACAAGTCACACGTGGAGGCAAATTATATCAAGCGAATTGCGCCACTTGTCATGGCACTCAAGGAGAAGGTGAACCCAATTGGCGTCAAACAAGAGCAGATGGAGTAAATCCAGCGCCACCACTTAATGGTACTGGACATGCATGGCATCATCCAAAAAAAATTTTAATTTATACCATTAAAAATGGTACTCCTGGCGGTAAGAGTCGCATGCAACCCTGGAAAGAAAAATTAAACCATCAGGAAATTGAGGATATTATTGCCTGGTTCATTTCCCGATGGCCAAAAGAAATATATGCAGCTTGGTATAAACGAAATAAGGGAATGTAATAATGATTGAAACTAGCCTCAATCTGTATTCTAAATGTTACATTTTACGGTTGCTCTATTATCATTTTCAATGCATAAGCATAAATAACAATTTAAGCGGAGAGTATTATGACTAGTGATAAGTCATGGATTTTTCCTACTATACTTCTTATTGGTTGCGTATTTATGTATGCAGGTGGTTGGCGCTTATTACCTAATTTTAGTGGTGGCATGGCCAGGCATCATTCAAGTATGTCAGGAGGTGTACCAGACGCTTATAAGGGTAGACGAAATCCACTTCCATTAACTCAAAACAACATTATAAAAGGTTCATCCCTATATACTAAAAACTGTGTAACATGTCATGGTAATAAAGGGAGAGGAAATGGGCCTGTAGCTGGCTCTCTCTATCCACCACCCGCAGATTTAGCATCACTAATAAGAATGCCTATTGCACAAGATGACTACTTATTATGGGCTATCAGTGAAGGAGGAGTTCAACTTAAAACATCAATGCCTGCATTTAAAGATAATCTAAATGAAGCCGAGCGTTGGAAGATTATTCATTATTTACGTCAACTTTAAAATTAACTAGCAGGAATATTTTTTATTCAGCAAGTTTCACAAGAAATGACCCACATTAAATATATTTAAGAAAAATTTCTATATGTGCACATATCTATTCAGCATGCCGAAAATTATAACATTACAAATGTTTAATGTTCATGTAAGGTTGTTGTAATCATCTTCTGTCATAATATTATATGTGAAAAAAGCATTATTAAGGGGACATTCTAATGAGTGAAAATTTTGGAATGATACATGGTGTGAGTTGGATATTCTGGTTATCTTTTATTGTCCTTATCTTATGGTTATATACTGTTTTAACCAATAGAAATGTTAAATCTAAACATTCAAAGAAAATACGAATTAATAATAAGACAGCACTAGAAATTCTCGAAAAAAGATATGTTGAAGGTGAAATAAATGACAACGAATATAAAGAGCGTAAAGAAAATTTGCTTAAAGATGTTATGCCTTGAATTTTTTTTAGTTCTCAGGCATATAATTTCCTAAGAACAAGTCATTTTTTAAGGTTCTTAGATTAGGTAAATTAAAGCAAATTTCTGATTTAAAACCATGCTTTTATACCTAATACAAATTGCACGTCATCATCCTCTTCACCTTCCTCTTTTGCGTAATCTTTTGTATTACCATATTTTTTGTTCCAATTAACACCAATATAGGGTGCAAATTCACGTTTGAACTCATAACGCAATCTTAAACCTAACTGAGTATCTGATAAACCAGAACCCGTTCCGGTTTCTTTGTCATTTTTCGCATGAAAATTAATTTCAAATTCAGGTGATAACACCACTTTTTGTGTAAACATCCATTCATATTCCGCCTCAAAGCGAAAATTTGACTGACCTGATTCACCAAGAAACAATGCGGCATTGACCTCAAACCAATACGGTGCCAGACCTTCGATACCCACAGCCAGCCAATCTCTGGTTGGTCTTGGTTTTTCATCATGACGCCATCCTATTTGGAAATCCCAGTATGGAGATATGGCACGACTGTAAAGCGCCTGTAATTCCAACTCCTCATTATCACCATCGACCCACTCACTATCAATTTTGTACCAGAATTTATTCAGGTCTTTTCCTATCCATCCTTGTGCCTCCAGTACCAGAGGATCATCACCATCGGTCATTCGTGTTTCAAATTGATCAATCATAAATTTTGCTACAACAGGATCATCTTCCATTCCGTCTGCATAAACGACATTAGTTAATAGACCAACCAAAGTTGTGGCTAATAATATTTTTTTCATTGATATTCTCCTTAACTCACCACTACTTTTCTGAACATACCCAGCATATGATATAGAAGATGGCAATGATAAGCCCATCCCCCCATCGCATCAGCTGTGACCAGATAGCTTATTTGAGCTCCTGGCTGAACAATAATAGTATGTTTCCTTGGAATGTAATCGGGATCACCCGTTTCTAAATCGCTCCACATACCGTGAAGGTGAATGGGATGATTCATCATCGTGTCGTTTATAAGATTGATTCTGACTCGCTCTCCATATTTAAGCTGTAGCGGCTCAGCGTCAGCAAATTTAATACCGTTCATAGACCACATATAACGGCTCATATTACCTGTTAGATGCAGGTTTATCTCCCGACCAGGTTCTCTTGGATCTGGTGTCTTATTTAGATTTTTTAAATCTGAATAGGTTAACACCCTTCGGTTGTTATTGCGTAAACCAACCCCTGGATCGTCCAGTCTGTACATGGGTGCATCCGCTCTCATATCAACATGAGGGCCATATTCTGACTTTTCATGAACAATTTTTTGATTGCTGCCAAACCCTGCTTTTCCTGTACCCATTTTTTCTGTCGATATATTGTGTTCATTAGGATCCATTGCTGGCATATCATGTCCCATTTTAGAATGATCCATAGTTGAATGATCAATCGTGGATGGTTTGGCAGCTGGCATATCATGCCCCATTTTTGAGTGATCCATCTTTGAATGGTCAACGACAGGAGGCTTACTTGTCGGCATATCATGTCCCATCTTAGAATGATCCATTTGTCCCATTGAGTCATGATCCATACCTCCGTGATCCATCATACTCATATCCATACCCATATCCCCATGACTGAGTATTGGAGCTGGATCCATTGGTGGAACATCAATGGTTAAAGAATGATCTGGCGTTAGGGTGCCTCTTGCGTATCCTGAACGATCAATTGCCTGAGAAAAAATACTATAGGCTCTATCATCACTGGGTTCGACAATTACATCATAGGTTTCTGCTACGCCAATTCTAAACTCATCTATGCTGACGGGCTGAACGTATTGCCCATCAGCGGCAACAACAGTCATTTTTAAACCTGGGATACGGACATCAAAGAATGTCATGGCCGCTGCATTAATAAAGCGTAATAAGATTTTTTCACCTTTTTTGAATAATCCCGTCCAACCGACATCGGGTGTCTGGCCGTTTGTTAAAAAGGTATAGGTATATCCTGTTATATCAGAAATATCTCGATCAGACATTCTCATATCATTCCACATGCCACGGTTAGCCCAAAAATTTTCCCAGCCACTTTCATTAATTTCCTTCATTGCATCACTAATGGTTCGTTCTCTAAAATTGTAATAATGGCTGAGCTTTTTGAGTTTGTGATAAACGTTATCAGGATCTTCATCACTCCAATCGGATAGCACCACTACATAATCCCGATCATATTGATAAGGTGGCGGCTCAATGGGATCAATGACAATAGCACCATAAGCACCTGTCTGTTCCTGAAAGCCGGAATGGCTATGATACCAGTAAGTACCACTTTGAATGACGGGGAATTGATAACGAAAGGTTTCTCCTGGTTTAATCCCCTTAAAGCCGTCACTAATATTAGGCACTCCATCCTGAGAACTGGGTAAAATTAGACCATGCCAGTGTATTGAGGTGTCATAGGGCATATTGTTTGTTACATTTAATGCTACTGTTTCACCTTCTTTGAAACGTAACACAGGTGCGGGAACTGAGCCATTAATTGCCGTTGCAATACGCTGCTTTCCAGTTAAATTAATGGGAGTCTCTGAATAACTCAGATTAAATTGATTACCTCTTAATACTGTTGGGCCAATATTCGACTTTAATGCATAGGCTGATTGAGAACTAAATCCCAGCCCAAGCCCCATCATGGCACCGCCTGTCGCCAGACCAGTTACAAATCGACGCCGACTCAAATCAGTTATAGAATGATTAATTTCGTTGCAGTGAAACAGTTCTGATAAGAGCTTCTGATGTTTTTCAGTAGTCATATTTTTCTCACCATTGATGTACAATTATCGATGTGCATTTTTTTGATTAGTATTGATTAACTTCTTTAAGTTTGCCTTGCTTATCAAACTCATAGACCGAGTATCTATCCTTTCTATTGCCTTCCATACCAGATGAGCCCATTGGCATACCAGGAACCGTTAATCCTGCAACATTCCTTTTCTCAGCTAATAATTTTTTAATATCATTTGCGGGAACGTGACCTTCAATGACATAGTCATCAATAAAAGCAGTGTGACAGGAACCCGCACCAGCTGGAATGCCAGCTTTTTGTTTAATTTTCGATAAGTTAGTTTTATCGATAGCTTTGACTTTAAAGCCATTTTCCTCCAGATGTGTTATCCATTCTTTACAACATCCACAGGTAGGTGATTTATAAACCGTGACAATACTCTCTTCGGCATAACTTTGCCCTCTTGTATTGAACTGGGTCACTACTATCGAAATTAAAAGAAAGCCAAATGCACCTAATAATGAATATCGAAGATATTTCTTACTCGCTTTGTTGTGTTTTTGTTGTTTCACAATTTTAGTCTCCTGAAAGTGACTCATAATTGAACTTGAACAGTTTTACATCTCTTTAGCTACTAGGTACATTTTACGGACATGACTTAACACGAACCTTACACAAACATTAAATAAATTTAATGTTTATACAAAGATGAATTAAATTTAATGTTTGTGTAAGGTTTCAGAAAGATTCCATATGAGACAATAAAGTCATAGAAAATACTTATTCATATAAAGATTAATCATAATTTTCTGGTTATTTATTGGAGAACCCTCATGAAAGATACAAACAAAAAGAATCTGGCAGTTAACGCACTGATACTATTAATGTTACTCCTGCTATTCTTCTCAGGGTCACTCATGTGGACACAACATAACCAGTACCACAAAACATTTTGGAATACTGATAGCAATACACAATACAATTCAACCAATCACATGAACTGGCTTAATAGCAATAGTTCTCGTTAATTATAAAAAACACTTGGGACTCTATCTTTTTGGAGGTTTATTATGTTCTGGATCTTATTATTAATTACTGTGGCGGTTATTGCTCTATCATTAAACCAATCTGATTTTTTTGAATCAGAGAATAATATCTCTAAACAATCAAAATATCCCATAGAAATCTTAAATGAGCGTTATGCTCGTGGTGAAGTAGAGACGTCTGAATACAGAAAACTCAAGAAAGAGCTTTTAAATTAAAAGCTCTCATCACACAATGCTTTCTATATTTTAACGTGGATTGAAATGAATAAACTGATATTACTTGTTATAACGAGCATCATTTCTATTAATACCAGCTGGTCTCATGGGGTTAGCAATACGGCATCAACTTTTATTGCTTCACCACAAAATGGTGCCAAAGTGACCAATCCTATTACAGTCAAATTTGGTATTAAACATTTCAAGATTGCCCCTGCTGGAGAAAATATCCATAAAGCAGGCCATTATCATCTTTTGATTGATTTAAAGTCTGAATTATCAATGGATAAGCCTATTCCTTCTGATATTAACCACCGACATTTCGATAAAGGTGAATCAGAAACCACTATATCATTGAATCCTGGTACACATAGCTTACAATTAGTGGTAGGGGATGAGGAACATGAACCCTTTGAAGAACTTATTTCTGAAAAAATCATGATTGAAGTGATTAAATAATATGCGAATTCTACTTATTGAAGATGATAAAAATGTTGCTGATTTTATTGTCAAAGGTCTGAGCGAAAATAATCATGTCGTTGATCATCAGCTTGACGGTAAAGAAGGTCTTTTCTTTGCCACAACTGAATCCTATGATGTGATGATAATCGATAGAATGCTTCCCTATGTGGATGGGTTAACCATTATCCGTACTATCAGAGCCTCTAAAATCAAAACGCCTGTCATTATTCTCAGTGCTATGGCTGATGTAGAACAACGAGTTGAAGGCCTACAAAACGGTGCTGATGACTATCTGGTGAAACCATTTGCTTTTGCCGAATTGTTGGCAAGAGTTGAAATATTGGGAAAACGAATCAATAGCTCTGAGTCTCAGGAAACAAAACTGCAACTGGCAGATTTGACCATTGATTTACTGACCCATACGGTTACACGTAATAATCAAAGCATTAACCTGTTAGCAACAGAATATCGATTGCTTGAATATCTTATGAGAAACGCTGGTCATGTCGTCTCTCGTATTATGTTGTTTGAACATGTCTGGGATTACAATTTTGATCCGCAAACGAATGTTATTGACGTTCATATGAGTCGTTTAAGAAAAAAAATTGATAAACCATTTGATAAAGCACTCATCCATACAATACGAGGATCGGGTTATGTAATTAAAAATACATAATTTAGAAATGATAAATAACATGAACTTAAGTTTTTACCATAAATTTAGAAAATTATCTCACAATTCAACCTATAGAATGGTTGTATTGTACTTCTTACTATTTATACTTTCCTCTCTGATCTTATTGAGCTTTATTTACTGGTCAGCAGTTGGATACATTTATAAACAATTAGATCATCATATTGAATATGATAAGGAACGCCTGGAAACAATTTACAAAACCGAAGGCAAAAAACAACTTATTTTTTCGATAGAAAATGCTTTAAAGCAGAAAAATTACGACTCCATTTATCTCTTATATGATCAGAAAACAAAAAAATCTCTCATTGGTAACTTAGTTAACATTCCTGATGTACAACTATCTGGTTGGCATATTATTGATTTAACACGTTTAAGCGGCTCGACTGAAAAACAAAATCATTCAGCTCGGATTCTAATGACTATACTCTCAGATGAGCTTATCTTAATTAATGGATTGGATATTGAATCTGCTCATGAACAGGAGCATATGATATTTAATTCCTTAATAGCTGGTATTGCGATAATACTATTACTAGGCACTATTGGCGGATTTATTATCAGTATTAGTACTATTAAGAAAATTAATATCATTAATGATACGATTAATGATATTAAAGAAGGAAATCTTTCTCTTCGCATACCGTCAAGAGGCACTGATGATGATTATGATCTGTTGGCAAATAATATTAATCAGATGCTCGATCAAATACATCAATTAATGCAAGGGATGCAAAACATATCCAATAATATTGCCCATGACCTTCGCACGCCATTGACTCGTTTGCGAGCACATTTGGAATTAATCGAAATTGATTGCAGTGAAAAAACATCCGATGGTATTCGTGAAGCGTTAAAAGAAACTGATAATTTATTGTCCACTTTTAATGCCATGTTACGCATTAATAAAGTAGAGAGTGGAGTTGATAAAGGTCAATTTAAAACATTGTCCATAGATTCCTTGTTACAGGATGTCATAGAGTTTTACGAACCTTTAGCTGAAAGCAAATCCATTGTTCTTAGCTTTGAAAACAATAATTCCTCTGAAATAAAAGCAGACAGAGACATGCTGTTTCAGGTATTCGCAAACCTGATGGACAATGCGATAAAATATACGCCAGAACATGGAAAAATTTCTATTAGCATCAGCTCTATAAACAAAAATAGCAACCATCAGATCAAAGTTTCTTTTGCTGATACAGGAAAAGGTATTCCTGTAGATGAACAAGAAAAAGTTTTAGAACCTTTTTATCGTCTTGAAAAGCATCGGGATCAACATGGAAATGGACTTGGTTTAAGTCTAGTTTCTGCTATTGTCAAATTACATGGTGGGAGTATGATCTTTGAAAATAACAAGCCTGGACTTATCATTAATATTATTTTTCCAGTTTAGGATATTTTTATTGTAAAATTTATTATAGCTTTACTATTATCATTTTTTTTGAATTGATTTTTAAAATGTCTTTCTACCTACTTTTGTGATTTATTAGTTGAATCTGCGCAGAATTAAAAAAATAGTTTTATTTTTTTTTCCAATTGTTTTAATCTGAAATCAATTAAATTGGTATGAGATATAAAAATGGATATGGATAAGACTCTTAATAGTCTAAGTGAAATAAATACAAAATTACAAGATGAAATGGCGCTTGTTATTTATTTTAGCTCACCGACATGTAGTGTGTGCAAGATTCTAAGACCTAAAATTATGCAGGCACTTGCAAAAGAATATCCTTCTATTGGTCGATATCATGCGGATTTGACTCTTACGCCAGACTTTGCAGAGAAATTTCAGGTCTTTTCGGCACCAACAATTATTGTTTTTTTTGAAGGACGTGAATTTATTCGAAAGGGAATAGCAATGAGTGTTAACGGTTTACTTCAAGAAATTAAGCGTCCATATGAATTGATGATGTCATGAACGGTATAAGGTAAGTACGGATTACAAATTAATCCGTACTCTATAGAGTGAGAAAATCAACAATTGAACTGCTTTATAACTCTTAATCAATACACCCCTGAGGTTCTGGTAAACCAGCAATACGACTACCTTGGCGGGAAGGACCTAATGGGAATAATTTGTAGAGATATTTTTCAGTAATATGGTCACCATATTGTTGATGCATATATTTCGTCAGTAATCTGACCATGGGAGTCAATCCATATTTGAAGTAAAATTTACGCAAAAAATCAATAACTTCCCAATGCTCTTCGGTGAGTTTTATATTCTCTTTATTGGCCATATATTCAGCTAGATCATCATTCCAGGAATCCTGATAATCCTCCAGAAGATTGCCAAAGCGGCTGACTTTATAAGTTCTACCTTCATAGCTAAATTCACCTTCAAAATGCTTATTTAATTCTTCGGCAGATTTGACTATTTTCAAATTAGCTCTGTTATTCCCCCAGGTTTCATGTTCCAGTTCAGCATCGAGCATGGGCATTGGGAGGCCAGCAATTCGAGTACCTTGAAGTAGTACATTTCCTGGAAAAAGAGTGTCAAGATATTCATCTGTTGCTTTATTTGTATCATCCAGTTTTTCTCGAATACAATTTTTTAGCAATTTCTTGATTGGTGATATATTAAATTGGGTATAAAATTCTCTCATAATATTAATGATATCCCAATGTGCATCGGAGAGATTAATATTGTCTTTTTCAGCTAGAATTTTGGCAGCATCATCGTTCCAGTCTTCCATGTGTAAAAGACGTCCGTCAGCAGTAGTTTCTAAATCTCTTTGGCTAACAGTAATAGTAGACATTTGTGGATTCCCCCTTATTAGTACTCTGTATATAAAGATTAGGAACAAGTTTTAAATATTGCAAGAAACACCTACAAAAAAACTCAGTTATTGGGTATATGCAAATTTGTGTCCATTTTTATATCATGCTTTTTAGCTCAGGATATTGACTATGAAATACCGAGAGAAAAGTTTTCTTTAATCGAGTGGCTAGCTTTTAATCTCTCATTTATATAGAACCGTGAGACATAAGTAGAATAATAATCAAAATGACTAATGCGCTTTCACTTTTCTTTAAATATTAATCAATATGTTCTTCTGTGCGGATAGTAATAATACAAATATCAATCTAATTGTATTATTTGTATTCACTATGTATTTATAAAATCATTGATCGTCTATAATTATTGATAGATAACAAAAACTTATTTATTGAAAATTTATTGGCATATGCCTTGCAGATAAGTAATTGATAGATTTATTAAAATAGAGGTTTTTGATGGGAATAGAAGGTTTCCTTGATATTCAGCTGACAATGAACGACAGCATAATAAGTGATGTTGAGATTCAGTCCTCCCGTCCGGTTTATGCTTCTCAGGTATTTCTTGGTAAGTCTGTGAATGAGTCATTGAGTATGTTGCCTTTGCTGTTTAGCATTTGCGGGGTTGCACAGGCGTGTTCTGGTATTCGTGCTTGTGAGCAGACACTGGGCCGTCAGGTATCTGCACATGTTGAACATGTGCGTGATAGCTTAGTGGATATGGAAACCTTACGTGAACATTTATGGAGAATTCTTCTCGATTGGCCAAAATTACTTGATAAACAATTGCTTAATAAAAACTTATTGACTCAGGAAATGTCTGAGATTATTAAGTACCAACAGGATTATCGAAATTTATTGACGTCAGGTAGTAATCCGTTTTTATTGGATCAAGATATTCCAGCGGTCAGTGCGGAAAGTTCTCAGCCAATTAAACAACTCAATCAATTATTAGAAAGGTCTATTTTTTCTATGTCACCAGCTCAATGGTTGGAAATTGATTCTATTGAAAAACTACAACACTGGTTTGAATCCTCTGAAACCGTTGCAGCTCATTTATTAAAAAAAATTCAACGTAATGAATGGCAAGGGTTGGGACGTAATAATACTAGAGGACTTGTTTTAGAATTAGATGTTTTAGAATCAGATGCTTTAGATTTTTCCAAATTGTATGAACTGTTTGAAGATAATAATTTTGTTAAACAACCTCAATGGCAAGGAACATGTTATGAGACAAGCAGTCTAACTCGTGTTGATAGTATTTTGTTACAGAACTTACACCAGAATTTTGGTAATGGACTAATAAGCCGGTTGGTTGCACGATTGACTGAGATGGCACAAATAGCTCAGAAGCTGCTTGGTGATGTCAAAAAGAAAGCACATAATATAAGCCAAAAGAGAAATGATATTCCAGGGGATGGCATTGGCGTTGTTAGTGCTGCAAGAGGACTTTTAATGCATCATGTTTCTATTGAGAAAAATAAAATAAAAAAATATCAAATACTTGCTCCTACCGAATGGAATTTTCACCCACAGGGGGTTGTGACTCAAAGTCTTGTCGGCTTACAGGGAGACACAGAACAAATCAATTCTCAGGTTGATTTAATCATCAATGCGATAGATCCCTGTGTTGGTTATAAATTTCATATAGTATAAGAGAGAATGAATAATGCATGAAATGTCCTTATGTGAAGGCATTTTACAAATCCTTGAAGATAACGCTAAAAGTCAGGGGTTTAAAAAAGTAAAATCAGTCTGGCTTGAAATTGGTGCACTTTCTGGAGTAGAAATTGAAGCAATGAAATTTTGTTTTGATGCTGTTACTAGAAATACTCTTGCAGAAAAGGCTGCTTTGGAAATTATTAATAAGCCGGGTTTGGCCTGGTGTATGAAATGCTCAAAAAATGTTGAAGTTTCACAACGTTTTGATGAATGCCCGGATTGTGGTAGTTATCAATTGCAAGTTGTTGGTGGAGATGAAATGAAAATTAAAGAACTGGAGGTCGAATAATGTGTACAGTATGCGGATGTGGTGAAGGTGAAACCACTATTGAGGGACATAGCCATTCTCATGAACACTCACATGACCATGACCATGACCATGACCATGACCATTCACACAGTCACGATCACAGCCATAGCCATGATCACGACCATGAGCACCATGACTATGGTCAGGGTGCAGCACATGCACATGCTCCGGGGATGAGTCAGTCCCGAATGGTACAAATTGAGACTGATATTTTAGGAAAAAATAATGAATATGCCGCACTGAATCGACGTTGGTTTGCTGAACATCATGTGTTGACATTAAATCTGGTTTCTAGTCCTGGCTCGGGGAAGACGACTTTATTAACACGTTCCATAGATGATTTAAAAGATGACTTAAATGTTTCAGTTATTGAAGGTGATCAACAAACTGCCAATGATGCTGAACGTATTCGTGAGACAGGTGTTAAAGCATTACAAATAAATACGGGTAAAGGCTGTCATCTTGATGCACATATGATTGGCCATGCATTGGAAAGCCTTCAACCTGAAGATAAAGGCGTATTGTTCATTGAAAATGTGGGTAATCTGGTATGTCCCGCGGCTTTTGATTTAGGTGAGGCCCATAAAGTCGCTATTTTATCTGTGACAGAAGGTGAAGATAAACCATTGAAATATCCTGACATGTTTCATGCTGCTGATATTATGTTGTTGAATAAAATTGATTTACTGCCTTATCTGAATTTTGATGTTGAAAAATGCATTGAATATGCTCGCCGTGTTAACCCTGGAATTAAGATATTACAGGTTTCAGCCACTACTGGTGAAGGCATGGATTTATGGTATCAGTGGATTAAAACCACTCAACAACTTTCTTTAATAGGATAGTCACTATGTGTCTGGCATTACCTGCAAAAATTATTGCTATTGATGAAACAAATGATATGGCAACTGTCGCCCTTGGCGAAGTTAAAAAAGAAGTGTCTATTGCTCTGGTTGAAGATGCACAAATCAATGATTTTGTTCTAATTCACGTAGGCTATGCACTCAATAAAATAAGTCCTGAAGAAGCTGAACGTACTTTGCAATTATTTGCTGAAGCTGGATTAACTGAATAGTTAGCGGAAACCTAAGTTAGTGGAAAGAGTGAAATGATTAAATATGTAGATGAATTTCGTCGGCATGATTTGGCACAGAAGTTGTCAGCAGCCATTAAAAAAGAAAGTGATCCGCAACGTCAGTATAATCTGATGGAATTTTGTGGTGGTCATACTCATGCCATTTTTCGCTATGGTGTGCAGGACCTCATGCCTGAGAATGTTAAGTTTGTTCATGGTCCTGGTTGTCCTGTGTGTGTCTTACCTATTGGAAGAATTGATAATGCCATTCAACTGACACAGCAACATGATGTGATTCTATGTACCTATGGTGACTTAATGAGAGTTCCTGCCAGTGGTCGTAAAAGTCTTCTTAAAGTTAAGGCTGAAGGCTCTGATGTTCGCATGGTGTATTCAACACAAGATGCTTTGAAAATTGCTCGTGAAAACCCAGCCAAAGAAGTAGTTTTCTTTGCTATTGGTTTTGAAACTACGACACCACCTACAGCAGTGGCTATTAAGCAGGCTCAAAAAGAAGGACTGAAAAATTTCAGTGTTTTTTGTAATCATGTTCTGACTCCAGCAGCTATTCAAAATATTTTAGAGTCACCAGAAGTGCGTGAAATGAGTTCCGTCGTGATAGATGGTTTTTTTGGACCGTCTCATGTGAGTTCTATTATTGGCAGTCAGCCCTATGAATTTTTTGCAGAAGAATTTCAAAAACCTGTTGTGATTGCTGGCTTTGAACCTTTAGATGTGATGCAGTCGGCTTTGATGCTAATACGTCAGATTAATAATGGACAACATGAAGTTGAAAATGAATATACACGGGTGGTTTCTCGTGAAGGTAATCAAAAAGCACAGGCTTTGGTTGCTGAAGTAATGGAGCTTCGTCGTAACTTTGAATGGCGTGGTTTAGGAATGGTGCCTTATAGTGCCTTACAGATAAAACAATCGTATGCTGATTTTGATGCTGAAAAACGTTTTGATGTACCACAAATTCATGCTTCAGATATAAAAGGCTGTGAATGTCCTCGTATTTTGCGAGGTGTTAAAAAGCCAACAGATTGTAAATTGTTCGGTACTGTTTGTACGCCTGAAAATCCTATGGGTTCCTGTATGGTTTCATCAGAGGGTGCTTGTGCTGCCTATTGGAGTTATGGGCGATTTCGTCAAACGAACAACTCATCAGTCGAAGCTAAGCCTGTAAAATCTGAGCCTGTAAAATCAGACCCTGAAGAAATGACTTCTGCTGAATTAACTCATGATGAATTAAAGGGAACCACCTCATGCCAATAAATATGAAACGTTTTCCTGTACGTTTGAATCTTCGTGATGGTACGGTTGATATGACTCACGGAAGTGGTGGGCATGCAATGGCACAGTTGATTGAAGAATTGTTTTTTAAACATTTAGATAATGATTTACTTCGTCAGGCAAATGATCAGGCTGCTTTTGATGTGCCTGCAGGACGTATGGTGATGAGTACTGATGGTCATGTGATCTCACCTCTGTTTTTTCCTGGTGGTGATATTGGCTCTTTATCTGTACATGGTACTGTTAATGATGTGGCCATGTCAGGAGCCAAACCTCTTTACCTGTCAGCAGGCTTTATTCTTGAAGAAGGTTTTTCTCTCTCAGAACTGGAAAGAATTGTGATTAGTATGAGCGAAGCTGCTGAGAAAGCAGGTGTTCCTGTCGTGACTGGAGATACCAAGGTTGTAGAAAAAGGTAAAGGTGATGGTATTTTTATTACCACAACGGGTGTGGGTGTCGTGCCAGATGGGGTAAATATTTCTGGCAACAGAGCAGAGCCAGGAGACACTATTTTAGTCAGTGGCACGATGGGTGATCATGGTGTGGCTATTATGTCGAGTCGTGAGAATCTGGAATTTGAAACCACTATCCAATCAGACTCAGCGGCATTACATACCTTGATTGCCGATATGGTTGCAGCAGTTCCTGATATTCATTGTTTACGTGATCCGACTCGAGGTGGTTTGGCAACAACCCTAAATGAGTTGGCACAACAATCTGATGTTGGCATGAAATTATATGAAACAATGATCCCGGTTAATTCTGCTGTATCAGCAGCCTGTGAATTATTAGGATTAGACCCTCTTTACGTAGCGAATGAAGGCAAACTTATTTGTATCTGTAAGCAACAGGACAGTGAAAAATTATTGAAAATTATGCAAGCACATCCATTGGGAAAAGATGCTGCGATTGTGGGTGAAGTGATTGAAGATGATAATGGCTTTGTACAAATGGAAACCAGTTTTGGCGGCAGTCGTGTAGTTGATTGGCTGGCGGGAGAACAATTACCGAGAATTTGTTAAATGTTACGAATCTTGTTTTTAACACATGCGTTTAATAGTTTAACTCAGCGCTTGTATATTGAACTACAGCAGCAGGGGCATGAAGTTTCTGTGGAATTTGATATTAATGACACAGTTGCCATTGAAGCAGTTAATCTTTATCAGCCAGATTTAATTATTGCCCCTTTTCTAAAGCGTGCAATACCTGAGTCGATATGGAAAAAAACGACTTGCCTTATTGTTCACCCTGGCATTGCTGGTGATCGTGGACCATCGGCACTGGATTGGGCCATAATCAATAATGAAATATTATGGGGCGTGACTGTATTACAAGCTAATGAAGAAATGGATGCGGGTGATATATGGGCCACTCAGGAGTTTATGACACGCCATGTGAGCAAGGCCAGTTTGTATCGTAATGAAGTGACAGAAGCGGCAACCCTTGCTGTATTAAAATCCGTTAAACTATACGAAGGAGGCAGTTTTATCCCTCAGCCTCTGGATTATAGCAATGCCGAAAATCTAATAGAACCGAGAAAATCACTAGTAAAAATTAAAGGACAATTTCAGCCCTTAATGACCCAAACCGATCGAAAAATTCATTGGTATGAAGATACAACAGAAACGGTTCTACGCAAAATCAGAAGTGCTGATGGGTTTCCTGGAGTGCTGGATGACATCATGGGGAGAGAGTTTTTTCTCTATGATGCACATGAGGAGCAACAACTAAGAGGTAAACCTGGTGAGCTAATTGCTTACTGTGGTGGAGCAATCTGTCGAGCAACCACTGATGGCGCTGTCTGGATTGGTCATTTACGTGATAAACAAGCCCATCATCCTTTTAAACTGCCTGCAACACATTTATTAGAACAGACTATACAACATTTACCTGAAATTGTAGCTGATCAGATGACAGGCTATCGTGATATCTGGTATGAGCAAGAAGGTGATGTTGGCTATCTGCATTTTCCTTTTTACAATGGAGCAATGGGTACAGAACAATGTCAACGCTTACACCGTGCTTATATCGAAGCATGTCAGCAAAAGACTAAAGTAATTGTTTTAATGGGTGGCGCAGATTTCTGGTCTAATGGTATGCATCTAAATCTTATTGAAGCAGCCCAGAGCGCAGCAGATGAATCCTGGAATAATATTAATGCTATCAATGATCTTGCTTTGGAAATTATTAATACCAATTCACATTTGACAATAGCCGCTTTACAGGGAAATGCTGGAGCTGGTGGAGTGTTCCTTGCTCGTGCAGTAGATGAAATTTGGGCTAGCCAGGGCGTTATTCTTAATCCTCATTATAAAGATATGGGGAATCTTTACGGTTCGGAATACTGGACATATTTATTGCCACGATATGCAGGACAAGAGAACGCTGAACGTATTATACAAGCACGTTTACCTATAGGTACTCAGGATGCTTTATCCTTAGGTTTGATTAATGAAGTGATTGAAAAAAAAGGTGCATTCTTTGTTCAGGATGTTAAAAAACGTGCAGCTGATATGGCAGATGTGCCTGCTTACTCATCTCGTTTGGAATATAAAAGAAAGCGTCGTGAGGTGGATGAACAATATAAACCCCTTGCTGAATATCGAAAGTCTGAATTGGATAAAATGCATATGAATTTTTTTGGTTTTGATCCTAGCTATCATATTGCACGTTACAATTTTGTCTATAAAGTAGCGAAATCTCGAACACCACTGACCATTGCTCTTCATCGGCGCACATCATCCATAATTAATAATAAGACCAGGAGAGCAGTATGACGAGCACGCCAATAATCCTGCCAACTATCTTAGTTGTAGATGATGAACAACGAAGTTTGGAATCATTGTATCGCATTCTTGAAGATGATTTTGATGTCAGGACGGCATTAACCATTCAGGAAGCTGAACACGTGTTACAGCAGGAGTGGGTACAGGTCATTCTTTGTGATCAACGTATGCCAGAGTTGACCGGTGTTGAGTTTTTAAAACAAGTTCGTGAAAAATGGCCAGATGTAATCCGTATGATTATTTCAGGTTATACGGATTCAGATGATATTATTCATGCGTTGAATGATGCAGGAATATATCAATATATTTCAAAACCATGGCATCCTGATAAACTAATTCCTTTGCTAAAAAATGCTTGTCAGATGTTTGATTTACAACGCCAGAACGAATCGTTGTCAATTGAATTAAAACGTATGTCAAAACATGTGGATGAATCAATAACTGCAAAACGTGAAAAATTACGTGATAATTATCAACTGAATAAAGAACTTAATGCTGATGGTGAACAGTGTCCTGATGACGGTATTATTCGAACCTCTGAAAGCAGTATGAATGAGGTTTGTGAAAAAATAAGCCGTGTTGCTCCTTATGATGTATCCGTATTGCTGACTGGTGAATCTGGTACTGGTAAAGAATTGGCTGCTCGCAAACTACATTATAATAGTTTGCGTTGGGATAAAGCTTTTGTGGTGGAAAACTGTGGTGCATTACCCGATGAATTATTAGAAAGTGAACTTTTTGGTTATAAACGAGGCGCATTTACTGGAGCCGTTGAAGATCGAATTGGATTATTTGAACGGGCAAATGGTGGCACTGTTTTTCTGGATGAAATTGGAGATGTGTCACCTGCGTTTCAGGTGAAATTATTACGAGTGCTTCAAGAAGGTGAAATCAGGCCTTTGGGTAGTGGTAAGACACGTCATGTTGATGTACGAGTTATTGCAGCTACGAATAAGCATCTTGAATCAGAAGTAAAGGAAGGGAGATTTCGAGAAGATTTGTTTTATCGTTTAGCTTCTGTCACTATTGCACTTCCTTCATTGAGAGAACGAAAGATTGATATACCTGTTTTAGCCAATGAACTTTTAGAAAATGCTATGCATGATTTAAGTAAACAGGTCAGTGGTTTTTCTGATGAAGCTTTAGTTTGTCTGCAAGCCTATCATTGGCCTGGAAATGTACGTGAACTACAAAATGAAATTCGTCATATGCTGATCATGAGTAATGATGAACAATTGGGCGCAGATCTTTTATCTAGCAGAATTTTACATGCAACACCTAATACAACAAGTCATGCAGTATATGGGGATGAAATAGATAGCCTTGGTAATTTAGCTGATTTAGAAGGTTCATTAAAAGATCGAGTCGAAGCTTTAGAAGCCACAATTTTGCGTGAAACTCTGATAAGACTCAGATGGAATAAAAGTCGAGCAGCAAAGGAGTTAGGACTTTCTCGAGTGGGCTTGCGCGGCAAACTTGAACGTTATGGTTTGGAAAAAATTGAACAACTTGATGTGAATTCTAACGAAGCCATTGGTTAAAAAATTACTATGACTCATCGTAGCTATAATCAAAAAGCGACTCAACAAGACAGTCTCATTAAAGAAGCTGGAGTGATGGATTCTTTATCCCAAGTTGATTCTACTGAGGAAGCCTGGATTGAAGTCATCCATAAAATGGATTCAGTATATGCTGATTTAGTTCATTCACAAGTTGAGTTAGAAGTTAAAAATACAGAACTTGAAGACGCTCAGCTTTTTATTAATAGTGTTCTTTCGGCGATGACAGATACTTTAATTGTTTGTGATACTGAGGGTATCATTCTTCAAGTGAATTCTGCCCTGGAAACATTAACAGGTAAAACTAAAGAAGACTATCTTCAACATTCTCTTCAAGAAGTGTTTGCTGAAGATTCTCAAGCCATGCTGGATTTCTTTCCAGAAAAAATGAGACATGAATCATTGATTGATTGTGAAGTCAGTGTTATCTGCTCTGATGGTACAACAACACCATTGTCCATGAATTGCTCCTCCCGTTTTGATGCCAGTGGTACCTTAACAGGAATGGTGTTAATTGGACGACCATTAGGTGAATTACGTCATGCCTATAAAAAACTGAACTCTGCTCATAATGAACTTCAGCGTACTCAGCAACAACTGATTCATTCTGAAAAAATGGCATCACTGGGTCGTCTTATTGCTGGTGTTGCTCATGAATTAAATAACCCCATTAGTTTTATTTTTGGAAATATGCATGCATTGGAACGTTACGGTTCTCGGATAAATACCTATCTCAATGCTGTTGATGTACAGGTTGATTCCCCTGAACTTAAAAAACTTCATACAGAACTTAAAGTGGGTAGAATTCAAGATGATATGGGCTCACTGATTGAAGGTTCTTTGGAAGGGGCCGAACGAGTTAATAATATTATTCAGGATTTACGTAATTACTCCGGTGCTCAAAAAGAAGAGTATAGTGTATTTGAATTGAACAATGTGATCAAAAAAGCGCTTAACTGGGCTTTGAAAACCGAAAAAAACAAGCCTGAAATTCAATATAAATTAGCAGATGATATTAAAATCAATAGTTGTAAAGGGCAGATTCATCAGGTGTTGGTTAATTTAATCCAAAATGCCCGTGATGCAATGGAAAATGTAACAAACCCTAAACTCATCCTGAGTACTGAACTATCAGATGATGCTGTCACAATTCATGTGATTGATCAGGGGGGTGGTATTTCAGAACAAGATGCTAAAACTATTTTCGATCCTTTTTTTACTAGTAAACCTGTAGGTCAGGGGACGGGACTTGGCCTGTATATTAGTTATGGTCTTGCTCATGAATTAAAAGGAGATTTAATTTTTAAAAATAATCCACAAGGCGGGGCTGAATTTATTTTATCCTTACCTGTTGATAAAAAGGATTAGCAGTGAAATGAATGAATGTGAACAACCATTAAATCTTCTCTGGCTGCAATCAGGTGGTTGCGGTGGTTGTTCTATGTCATTAATATCGGCAGAATCACCAGATTTATTACGTTCACTGCAAAGTGTTAATATTAATCTGCTCTGGCATCCTTCTCTGAGTGAACAAAGTGGTTCTGAACTGCTGGAACTGATACAGAAAATTGTTGCTGGAGAAATTAAACTGGACATTCTTTGTCTGGAAGGTTCAGTGATTCAAGGGCCTGATGGCAGTGGTCTATTTCATCGCTTATCAGGCACACAAAGTCCAATGCGTGACTCTATCAAAGAACTTTCTTTACTATCAGATCATGTCCTTGCGGTGGGTTCATGTGCCGCATTTGGTGGTATTACTGCGGGTGGTGGTAATCCAAGTGAGGCCTGTGGTCTTCAGTATGATGGTAGTCAATCCGGTGGTTTACTGGGTAAAGATTTCAATAGTAAGAGTGGCTTGCCTGTTATTAATATTGCTGGTTGTCCAACTCACCCTAACTGGATCATTGAAACTTTATCTCAAATTGCGATGTCTGATATGGATATGACGGGACTCGATGAATTCAATCGACCACGAAGTTATACTGATCATCTGGTACATCATGCTTGTCCTAGAAATGAATATTATGAATATAAAGCCAGTGCTCAGAAAGCATCTGATTTAGGATGTATGATGGAAAATATGGGCTGTCTTGGAACGATTGCTCAAGCAGATTGTAATACCCGTTTATGGAATGGTGAAGGTTCTTGTTTACGGGGAGGATATGCCTGTATTAATTGTACAGCTCCAGAGTTTGAAGAGCCGGGACATCGTTTTGACAAAACGCCTAAAATTGCAGGTATTCCAATTGGCTTACCAACTGATATGCCCAAGGCATGGTTTGTTGCATTGGCTTCGTTATCAAAAGCTGCCACACCTGTACGCTTGAGGCGAAATGCTGTCGCTGACCATATTGTGATTAAACCGTTAAAGAAAATAAAAGATAAATAATGAGCAGACGTATTATTGGCCCTTTCAACCGAGTTGAAGGTGATCTTGAAGTGCAACTTTCAATAGAAGACGGACTGGTCACAGATGCCTGGGTTGTCTCATCTTTATATCGAGGATTTGAGCAAATTCTCCAAGGCAAAGATCCGATGGATGCTTTGGTGTATGTGCCTCGAATTTGTGGAATTTGTTCGGTATCTCAATCAGTTGCTGCGGCAAACGCTCTGGCTAATCTTCAGGGACTGACACCACCGCCAAATGGTGAAATAGCCACCAATCTGATTTTGGCGAATGAAAATCTTGCCGATCATCTGACTCATTTTTATCTTTTTTTTATGCCGGATTTTGCCCGTGATGTATACCAGAAAGAATCCTGGTTTCCAGCTGCGCATGCTCGCTTTAAAGCAATTAAAGGCACTGCCTGTCAAGAAGTGTTACCAGCCAGAGCAGAGTTTTTACACTTAATGGGCTTGTTAGCTGGAAAATGGCCACATAGTTTGGCAATACAACCTGGGGGAACGACACGTTCAATAGAAATACAGGAAAAAAGTCGAATCCTCTCGATACTTTTTTCTTTTCGACAATTTTTGCAGCAGACTTTATTTGGAGATCAACTGGAAAATATTATTGCTTTAGATTCTGCTGATGCATTGTCTAACTGGTTAGAGCGACCGGAATCATCTCGTAGTGATTTTGGACATTTTTTACATATTGCTGATGCTTTGAATTTGGAGACACTTGGCAGAGCTGGCGAACAGTTTATGAGCTATGGTGTTTATCCTGAGCAAGGCAATCCGCTGTTTTCTATGGGGACCTGGAATGGTACTTATAATGAACTGGATCACTCTCTAATTCGAGAAGACATCAGTCATAGCTGGATGAAATTTCAAAATGAGCCCAAACATCCCTTTGATGGCGTGACTATTCCTTCAGTAGATTCACCCGATGGTTATACCTGGTGCAAAGCCCCGAGACTTAATGGACAAGTTATGGAAGTGGGAGCAATCGCACGACAAGTGGTTAATGGTCATCCGTTAATACGCGATCTGGTGTCAAAAAATGGCAGTAATGTTCGTGATCGAGTGATTGCCAGATTGCTTGAAATTGCTCTTGTAGTGCCTGCAATGGAAGCTTGGGCAAAAGCATTGAAACCTAAAGAGCCTTTTTGTTCACATGCAAAACTTCCTGATGATGTTGAAGGTTATGGCATGATGGAAGCAGCACGCGGCAGCTTGGGACATTGGTTGAAAGTTAAAAATGGCCGTATTCTCAATTACCAAATTATTGCACCAACAACCTGGAATTTTTCACCACGTGATGCTGAAGGCATACCTGGTGCGTTGGAGCAAGCGTTGATCAATACAAGGCTACAGGGTGATAGAAAGGGCGATTTAAGTAAAGATGAAAAAATGCCGGTAGAAGTACAACATATTGTTCGCTCATTTGATCCCTGTATGGTTTGTACAGTTCATTAGTTAAAGGTGAAGAATTGAAAGGAGAAGAGATCAGAGTCAGTGGTATCGTTCAAGGCGTTGGCTTTCGACCTACGGTATGGACGCTGGCTCATGAGTCAGGACTTGTGGGGCAGGTTTGGAATGATAGTGAAGGTGTCTTGATCCATATATGGGGAAGTGTTGAAGACCTGGATAATTTTGCTGCCCGTTTAGAGTCAGAAGTACCACCATTAGCACAGATTGATTGTATTCAACGTACGCCTCTGGAATTGAACAAAGCGATACCGAGTGATTTTCAAATTATCATCAGTCAATCAGGACTGGTGAATACTCGTGTGGCATCTGATGCGGCAACCTGTCCTGAATGCCTTGAGGAGGTATTTGATCCCTCAAATCGCAGATATCGTTATCCGTTTACCAATTGCACTCATTGTGGACCTAGAATGTCTATTATCAAAAGCATTCCATATGATCGTGCAAATACCAGCATGTCCGCTTTTCAAATGTGCCCACAGTGTCAAAATGAATATGATGATCCAGCCGATCGTCGTTTCCATGCACAGCCTAATGCCTGCCATAAATGTGGTCCCAAAATCTGGCTGGAGGATCGACAAGGTAATAGGGTGTATGAAAAGAGTGATGTTATTGATACAGCAGCCGATTTAATACGTCAGGGTAAAATTGTTGCAATCAAGGGTATCGGAGGTATTCATCTTGCCTGTGATGCAACGAATCATTCAACGGTGCAAAATCTGCGTCAACGTAAGCACCGTTATCAAAAACCTTTTGCTTTAATGGCAAAAAATATGACGATGGTGAAAACTTATGCCAATGTGAACGAAGTTGAAGAACAACAACTCAATAGTCGTTCTGCTCCCATAGTGATTTTGAAAACTGTCAATAATGTTCAAATTGATGACGCTTTGTTAGCTGAGTCTCTGTTTATTGAAGAGTTGTCGGTTGCTTTAGCACCTGGACAGAATTCACTAGGCTTTATGTTGCCTTATACTCCACTGCACCATTTATTGATGCAAAACATGGTACACCCTATTGTATTAACCTCGGCAAATCAAAGTGATGAACCTCAGGTCACTCGTAATGGCGAAGCTCATCAACGTCTGGATCAGATTGCTGATTATTACTTAATGCACGACCGTGATATTGTTAATCGTCTTGATGATTCAGTCGTACGATTAATGGATGATGAGTCTCGATTTTTACGTTTGGCTCGTGGTTATGCGCCAATGACTTTAGCATTACCGGATGACTTTCCAGATAGTGAGAACATTCTGGCCATGGGGGGAGAATTAAAAAATACTTTCTGTTTGTTAAAGAAAGGTAAAGTAAATTTATCTCAATACATCGGTGATTTGGAAAATGCTGCAACTTTTCAGGATTACAAGCATAACCTGTTACTCTATCAACAACTCTTTGACTTTAAAACAGAAGTAATTGCCGTTGATATGCATCCAAATTATTTATCAACACAATTAGGCCAACAAATGGCGGCTGAGGATGATATCAAGCTGTTTTCTATACAGCATCATCATGCCCACATTGCTTCTTGTATGCTTGAACATGGCTTAGCGTATAAAACTCAAGCTGTATTGGGTATTGCTCTAGATGGTTTGGGGTATGGCATGGATAAGAACATTTGGGGGGGAGAATTTCTACTGGCCAATTATCATGAATGTCAGCGACTGGCGTATTTCCAACCGACGCAGATGCTTGGTGGAGCTCAGGCTATGCATGAACCCTGGCGTAATACTCTCGCTTATTTATTGAAGGCATTTGACTGGGGCGAGCTAACTAAAAAATACAGTCACCTTGAAATTATTCGATTTTTAAAAACTAAGCCTATTAAAAACTTACAGATAATGGCTGAAAAAGGTTTAAACAGTCCAAATGCTTCATCGGCAGGACGTCTTTTTGATGCGGTTGCTGCTGCATTGGGGGTTTGTTGTGAGCATGCTGCTTATGAAGGGCAGGCGGCCATTGAACTGGAAGCATTGGCAAGTCTTCATTTTGATTCTCAGGCCGAGCATGCTTATGGTTTTAATTATCAAGAGCAACAAATAATATGGCAGCCTATGTGGACTGCTTTACTGGATGATTTGAGTCAGAATATTGAGCCAGCTATTATTGCCGCAAGGTTTCATCATTGTGTGGCGCAGGCTGTTGCACAGACCGCAGTTTCTTTGTGTGCTCAGAAAAATATACAAACGGTTGTTTTAAGTGGTGGTGTTTTTCAAAATGCCTTGTTACTTGAACGCACGAGTCTTTTATTACGGGAGCAACAACTCACAGTTCTGTCGCCTCTCTCAGCACCAATGAATGACGCTGGTTTATCCATTGGCCAGGCTGCAATTGCTTTAGCTCTTTCTCACCAGGAATGAAATCATCATAAAGAGAAGACTCAGGGACGATAGGCTCTTTTTTTCTTTTTACCTTTCTTTGACTGAGTTTCTTTTTTTAATTCTTCTTTTAGTTTAACCTCAATGAGTTCCTGCTCAATCATTTTAGGGGATTCAAGAGTGATTCGTCCCAATTTACAAGCACGTAATTCAGTTAATAAGATCTTACTGGCTTTATCCAGATCAACTCGTCCACCACCACGTAAACAGCCTCGTTTACGTCCAATGGCCTCAATGAGTTCCAATTCGTTTTGAGGTAATATTTCAAGCTTATATCGCTCCAAAATATTGTCGGGATACGCCTGAAGCAGATAGTCAGCTGCAAAAAAAGCAATATCATCATATTCAAATGCCGTATCCTTGACTGCTCCAGACACTGCAAGACGGTACATGCTGGGTTCATTTTCTACTTTTGGCCAAAGTACTCCAGGTGTATCAAACAAGACGAAATCATTACTTAGGTTAATGCGTTGTTGAGATTTGGTCACAGCAGGTTCATTGCCAGTTTTAGCAATCATTTTACCTGCTAAAATATTAATTAAACTGGATTTTCCGACATTTGGAATGCCCATGATCAGAGTGTTATAGACCTGTCGTTGAGCTGGGAGTTCAGGGATCATTTTACGGCTTAAATCAATAAGCTGGCGCATTCTATCCGGTTGTTCAGTGGTTAATGACAGCGTTTTCACCCCTTGTTCCTGCTCAAGCCAATTTTGCCACTCTCGTGTTAAATCGGGATCGGCTAAATCACTTTTTGTTAACACTTTAATGCAGGGTTTATTACCACGTAAACTGGATAGTAGAGGGTTTTGACTGCTATAAGGAATACGGGCGTCCAGCACCTCTATGATTAAATCAATTTGAGACAATATTTCTTTAATCTCTTTGTTGGCCTTATGCATATGGCCAGGATACCAGTGAATTGCCATTATTAGGATCTTTCGCTTTGATTGAGTTGGGAGTGGGTATTTTAGGAGGGCTGGAGACTTATGTAAAGAGCGGGATAAAATGAGACAAAAACTTATGTTTGTCAAATACTTATTTATTTCAAAATTAATATATCCTGCCCCTAACTTTTTCAATATAAATCAATCTGTGTCAGAAATTTTTACAATAAATTAATGTATTTTTTTAATGTGACTAGAAACTTTATTTGTTTAGTCTTTTTTTATTGACAATTATCAAAAAAATATAATTTCAATGAGCAAAATTTATCTTAAAAAAGAGAAAAAAACATACTATATGTCTGATATTTTTACATTTATTTATTTATATTTTCCAGGAAAAAATAAAAACCTTATTAAACATGTGGTTAAATTCTTAGGTACGTTTTTTGCGTCTTTTAATATTGTAAACATTTTTTTGGTTTTATTATATAAAGGTGAAAATTATGAATTTTCGAATGTTGTTTTTCATTTTTTATGGGGTGATATTAAGCTTTCCAAATGTTGCAATGTCTACAGTTGTTGGTTCTGGAAATATGAGCCTTCAATTGCCTTCAGGTGGGACAGTTTATTCACGTTATAATTATACTAATAGGCAATATGCCCAGTTGTCTGATTCAAACTTGAGTGATGTTACAGCCTATTTAGATCCAAATTATAGCAATGTAACTTCTAATGGTTCTTCTACTGTGAGTGGAAGTTACGATTCATCTTCAGCAACTCAATCTTTTTCATTTGAAGCAAATTCAAGTGTTCCTTCTTCTTCAAATATGGGAACAGTAAGCGTGGATTTATTTGCCTCAACTTTCTATACAGGTACACTTTCCAGCTTTTCTTATGCGTATGATTTCCTGGGAACCAAAGATACTGTTTCTGATCTCTTATGGTTAACCATACAAATGGAAATTGCCTATTTAGATAGTAATAATAATTGGGTCAATGTCTATTCTGATTATACGCCACATGATTATGCTCCAGGTCTAGATGGTTCTCAAATATGGAGAACCAAAATGGTGAGATTAAGAGATCAAACAAACACTGGAATTAATACTAGTGGTATTGTAGATTTTGGTGACTTCAGTAGTTATGGAGTCCAAAGATGGGCTTTAAGATATGATTTTATGGGAGGTGGTAGAGACACAGAAGGAGAAGATCAAAATCCAGCTTCTATCCCTGAGCCAGCTACAATTGCTTTGATGAGTCTTGGCTTGGTCGGTATCGGCTATAGGCGTAAAAAAGCCATATAATTACCATAGACTCTCAAATGACCTCATTATGGTTTGCCCTGATGAGGTCCTTTATGTTTGTTCTTTATTTAAAAAATATAAATCCAGGAAGAAGTAAAAAGTAATACTACAACTAGCGACAATAACAAACCCTCTTATATATTTTTGAGGAAACTGACGAGAAATATTAGCTGCAACATAACCTCCAGTTAAAGTGCCTAACATGACGATGAAGCCTTCATACCAGGCGATTAAATCATCATAAATAAATAGAGATATTGCTATCAATGACACGGTAGATGAAACAAGTAACTTAAGACCATTCATTGCATTTATATTAGAATATCCAGCCAATGCCAAATAACTAAGAATTATGATGCCTAATCCTGCATTAAAGAATCCGCCATATATCGATGTTCCCAATAACATCAGCGATAGTAAAAATGTTCCAATGGATGATGCGTGTTGGTGATGTGAAGATAGTTTTTTTAAAACTCTGTTAAGTTTACCACCAAAGATAAAGAGGATGGTTGCAAATAAAAGTAACCAGGGAATAGCTTTCTGAAAAAGTGATTCAGGTATATGAAGCAGTAACCATGCGCCTATAATGCCACCAATTAAACTGATAAAAAGAATCTTAGGTAATTCTTGTTTGTGTTCGTATAACTCTTTTCGAAGTGCATAAGTACCACTCAGATACCCAGCACATGAAGCAAAAGTATTTGTTGCATTAGCACTAATAGGAGGCACTCCCACAATGAGCAGAGCTGGAAATGTTAGAAAACTACCCCCACCTGCGATTGAGTTAAGAATACCCCCAAAAAAACCTGCTCCAAAAAGAAATACTAGTTCAAATGGCATAAAATTTTCTTTATTAAAATAAACGATTTATCTTAACTGAATGGATTACTTTTGAAAATAAAGTAGTATCGTTGATTATTTTATATACTCATTTTTTACCAGAATTAATGAAATAACGAATAACATTACAAAATATAATTATATAAAAAACAAGGTATTAGATTGTTTCGTGAAAAATTGTTGAGAAACCCATTTTTTTATAAAAAAGAGATTGAAAATTTTTTCAGTGTCCCAAAGTGTAAATTTATAAGCGTAATAATTTAAAATTAAATCACTTAATTATGGTGGGGAAATAATAATGGTTGCTGCAATTTTTGAAGTTTGTGCTGGTGAAAAGAGAAAAAGTGAGTATCTAAATATTACTAATGAATTAAAACCAATATTGCAAGATATTGATGGTTTTCTTTCAATAGAACGGTTTTCCAGTTTAGCTGAAGAGGGTAAAGTATTATCTCTTTCATTTTGGAGAGATGAAGAAGCAATACAAGAATGGAAAAAAATTGAAGAACATCATATGTCGAAAATAAAAGGTTGTGATGGGATTATGAATCATTGCCGCTTAAGAGTAGCAAATGTTTATAGAGATAACTGATATGATAAGTAAAGATTTATCTTTGTGTTAGCTATGAACTATTGCTAAAGCCATGTAAATATAATTTTTGATCTTAATTGAAATAATGTTTAACCAAATACAAATTTAAGCAATACTATATTTGGTTAATCAGCCCAATTTAATATTAGGCTAATTTTATACAAGTCGAAAAAATTATAACTCGTCATTTTATGTCTAAATTTATAAGCTTAGACTGGTATCCCCATTTAAACCCCTAAATTCTTAAATAGATATTTATTGATAATTTTATTAATCAGTCTGTTTTATAAAGATTGACGAATCTACTTTTTCTGAGAGAAAACGGTATAATATTAATAAAACTATGCTGTAGTAGGATAAATAATTTCTCAATTAATATATTCGACTTAGCTTCAGCTGTAGTTAAATTTGAATTACTGTTAAAATTTTTTTCACTTGTTCATTTATATAGTCGTTATATCTATTCAGGAAATATTGTATTGTCTGATAAACAACTAAAAACATTATGTGATCTTGCCACTGAAGCACATCATCTCATTCAACAGAATTTTGAAGATATTAATCCAGTTGTTGGAGTTAACCATAAGATGCGTTCAAATGGTGTTCCTGCAGATGCAATGACGATTGATTGTTTGAAAAGTGGGAAGCGTATAATTCTGGTATTACATGATCAGCAACCTGATATCATTCATTACCAGTTTTCTTTTAAAGATAAAGATCCAGACAGTAAATTTGAGTCTATCCCATTTAATGAATTAACAGCGAATACTATTTATGAATGGATGAGAGACTATTTTTCAAATCTTCAATAATCATTGCGTGAGAATCTAAATGTTAAGTGCGATAAAAAATTTCTTTGAACAAAATATGTTATTTGATATGAATCCTGTAGTTAATTCAGAGACACAGGAACATCAGGTCAGATTAGCAACGGCTGCATTATTGGTTGAAATGATGAATCAGGATGAAAAAGTACTTGAGTCAGAAAAGCAGGCAGTTCGTGAAGCATTGAAGGATAATTTTAGTATAACTGAAAAAGAAGCGACTGAATTATGCACTTTAGCTGAAGAAGAAATTCACAACTCAACAGATTATTATCAGTTTACTAAATTAATTGCGGAAAACTTTTCACAGCCGCAAAAAATACAGGTAATAGAATTACTCTGGCGTGTAGCTTATGCAGACAATCATCTGGATTCGTATGAAGAACATATGGTTCGACGTATTGCTGATTTAATTTATGTGCCTCATCAAGATTTTATTCGAACAAAATTAAAAGCTCAAAATCAGAATGAGAATTCATAGCGTTAAGCCAATTAAGACTGTTTTTTTATGAATACTATAAGAGCTGTGTTCAAATATTTACTAAAAAAGCTATTATGGCTGTCAGCTGCTCTTATTTTGGTTTCAGTGATTCTGGTTGCCAGTCTTAAAATTTTAAATCCTCCTGTTTGGGGATGGAAACTTCAACGACAAATTATTCCTCCGGATAATTATCCATTACAAATTCAACATCAATGGCTTCAGTGGGATAAGATTTCGAATAATATGAAATTGGCAGTTATTGCGTCTGAAGATCAATTGTTTACACAACACTCTGGATTTGATTTTGATTCGATTATGAATGCTCTGGATGCTAATGCACAGGGAAAGCCCATCCGAGGTGCTAGCACAATCTCTCAGCAAACAGCAAAAAATTTATTTTTGTGGCCAAGCAAAAGTTTTGTTCGAAAAGGAATAGAGGCGTGGTTTACCGTTTTGATGGAATTAATGCTTGAAAAGCAACGCGTGCTGGAACTCTATCTTAATCTTGTGGAATTTGGTCCAGGTATTTTTGGCGTAGAAGCTGCCAGTCAGCAGTATTATAATAAAAGTGCTCAACAGCTTAGTGTCTCCCAGTCGGCGCGTCTTGCATCTGTTTTACCCAACCCTTATCGTTTTCATGTCAATAAGCCTTCCCCATATATCATTAAGAGAACTCAATGGATTGAGAAACAAATGCGTCAATTAGGAGAAGGTACCTTACCTTAAGATGTTGTTTTTTGCTGATACTTTTGCCATATCCAACAGCCAATGACAGAAGAAATAATACCGAAAATCAGAAAAAATAAGGCAATAGGAGTAAAAATTTCTTCTTGAAGTGATAAGTACAGTGAGATACTACTTCCGATAATTGAAGCAATAATTGCTTTTGTGTAAGGATGAGTTATTGCAGCTCTGGCTGTGACTAAACCACCACTTGCCATTACTATAAAGAAACCAATACCTGCTAACACATAAGTGAATAATTGGGACCATGGGATAAAGACAGGGGCAACTTTTATTAATGAGTTGTAACCCACTGCAGACATGATAAGAACCAGCTGGTTAACCAGACCTAAAATAAAAATGGTGATCACTCCAAGAGTGATGGCTTTTAGACTATTAATCACATTGAATCCACTACTTATAAGAATGAACAGTAATTTATATTACTTTTTTATAAAACGCATTGATTAAAATCATGGGTAAAATGAACTGATTTTTCAGGCTGTTTCAGGGTACAATTCACGTTTTAATCCTTGCTTTAACTTAAATTGATTTAAAACTATGAGAAACATAATACAAAATTTTATAACAACTAAATACTTTCAACACTTTATAACTTTTCTGATTATTTTTAATGGTGTGACTCTGGGATTGGCTACCTCCAGAGATTTTATGAGTGAATATGGTGGGCTTATCCATAATTTGGATATTTTTATCGTGACTATTTTTACAATAGAAATTTCCCTGAGAATTTATGTTTATAGGAAGAAATTTTTTAAAGATCCCTGGAGTCTATTTGATTTCTTTGTTGTTTCGATTTCATTGATTCCAGCAAATGATGGACTGTCCATTTTACGTGTTCTTAGAGTACTTCGTTTATTTAGATTATTGACTATTGTGCCTCAAATGCGATTGATTATTTCTGCAATATTGAGTGTGATTCCTGGTATGGCATCTGTTTCTCTTGTTTTGCTGCTCTTTTTTTATGTTTTCGCTATTATTGCGACCAATTTATTCAGTCTGACATTTCCTCAATGGTTTGGCAGCTTAGGTGAATCTATGTTTACTCTCTTTCAGATTATGACCTTAGAAAGTTGGTCAATGGGTATTGCCAGACCGATAATAGAAGTACATCCCTATGCCTGGATTTTCTTTGTTATCTATATCTTAATAGTGACGTTTATTATGGTCAATTTGTTTATTGGTTTAGTAGTTGATGCGATTTTTACTATTAAGGGGAGTGAGAAAGAACAATCTGAAGAAGGCGAGGAGAGACCAGAAACAGCTAAAGAACTTGTTTATCAACATGAAATAAAAGTATTGAAAAATGAGTTAAAAGAAATGAAACAATTAATGTTAAAAATAGATCAAAAACTATAATTTTTTTGAATTCCTGGATACTTCCCCCTTTCTAATTTTTAAAATAAGAAAGGGGAGAGGAAGATAGGAGAGACTAAACTATTATTGATAATAATGATTAACTCTTTTTCATTGTTGGGTAGTCGGTGTAACCTTTTGGACCAGGTGAATAAAAAGTATCTGGATCAGCATCATTTAATGTTGCTTTGGCTTTAATTCGTTCAGGTAAGTCAGGATTTGCAAGAAATGGAACACCAAAAGCAACTGCATCAAATTTATTGTTTTCAATACCAATACTGGCCTCTTCTGCTGTAAATCCCATATTTGCAATCAGTGTGCCAGTATAGTGTTGACGGATTGGAGTCATAATATCCCCCGTTTGTTGCTGAAAAAAATCACCGCGCATAACATGTAAATAAGCTAAATTATAATGATTTAATTTTTTTGCAAGCCAGGTTGATAAACCAATGGGATCGCTATCAAGCATACTGTTGTAGCTATTTAATGGTGAAATGCGTAAACCCACTTTACTACTTTCATAGATATTACAAACAACATCTAATACCTCAAGTAAGAGTCTGGCACGATTTTCAATGCTACCACCATATTTTCCCTGGCGTTTATTGGAACCATCACGTA
>JAPHSW010000015.1 GCA_026196615.1 Gammaproteobacteria bacterium
GCATACGATATAAATAGGTAACATGAGTAAAAAATTTTTCCTGGATGTCAAAAAAATAACTTAAAGAATCATAGTCTGATTTACTCATGATTGGAAGTCTCTTAGTAACTCAAACAACAATGATAGTGTCTAAGATAAATCAGGCTATATTATATCCAACCAACCTTTATTCCACCTACACGTTCTTGAAAAACAATAAAGGGTTCTCTATGCTTTAAGTAAGACATTATTATTTTCTGGACATAAGCAATGAAACTTATCGACGTAGATACTTTAGTGCAGCTTGTTTCCCAAACTGGATTGAATGATTTTAATTTGCAACTGATACAAGCACTGGAAAATGATTTTGCTCACTGGGAAACATTCCACAAATCACCTCGACATGCAACCCATTA
Organism: Gammaproteobacteria bacterium; assembly: GCA_026196615.1. Lineage (GTDB taxonomy): Bacteria > Pseudomonadota > Gammaproteobacteria > GRL18 > GRL18 > GRL18. The sequence goes on from JAPHSW010000015.1 coordinate 396, forward strand.
CCCTCACGGTGTTATTGAACTGATGCCTTGTGCCAATGATGATTTTTATTCTTTTAAATATGTCAATGGACATCCTGACAACACCCAAAAGGGTAAGCTTTGTGTAGCAGCAATGGGGCTCCTGGCAGAAGTATCTAATGGATACCCATTAATGATAAGTGAAATGACATTGTTAACTGCCCTGAGAACAGCAGCCATCACAGCTCTGGGGGCAAAGTATCTGGCTAGAAAAAACAGTCAGCATTTAGCTATTATTGGTACTGGTGCACAGGCTGAGTTTCAAGCACATGCTGTTATGGCACAACTTCCTATCAAAAAAATCAGCTTTTTTGATATTGATCCTAAAGCCATGAATAAATTTGAGAGAAATATGGCCGATGCACCGATTGAACTATTACAGTGTAAAAATATTGAAGAAACAATCTCTTCAGCAGATATTATCGTTACTGCAACAGCGGCCAAAAAACGAGTTGAGTTATTTAACATTAGTCAGGTTAAATCAGGCGTTCACATTCATGCAATGGGGGGCGATTGCCCGGGGAAAACTGAATTTTCACCCGAAATTCTAGAACAATGCAAAGTAGTGGTTGAATATACCCCACAGAGTAAAGAGGAAGGTGAAATACAACAAGGAGAAACATCGCTGATTAACGCAGAACTCTGGGAAGTAATCACCGGGAAAAAAGTAGGCCGGGAAAATGATCAAGAAATGACCTTCTTTGATTCAGTTGGATTTTCTCTTGAGGATTTTTCAATATTAAAACTCGTTTACCAGCTGGCTCTAAAAATGAATCTGGGAGAAGAAATTAATTTGATTCCTAGACCAGAAGATCCAAAAAATTTATTCCGTTTGTTGAAAAAGCAATAGCTCATTACTTATCAAATACTGCTCCGATAATCTGCATTATTATTTTTTCTGTCTTCTGATCTATATCATTAATCGGATTAAATTCACTGATTTCAAAGCCAATTAATTTATTTTTATAAGAAAAATGCTCCAACATAGAAATAAGCATTTTTCCTGAAAGACCATTTTTTTCAGGAGTTTCAACAGCAGGTGCATCTTCAGGACTAATGGCATCCAGATCCAGACTAATACCAATAACATCACACCTTGTTAATAAATCTTCTGCAATTGTATTGAGTTGTTGAAAAGATGCTGAATTACCATGAAAGTATTCCATACCATAGATATGAGCATTGACTTGCTTCAACAAGGCATGTTCCTCAGGTTCAAAACTTCGTACTCCTAAAAGAGATAAATTTTTACCTGATAAATAATGACAATGTTCTAGGTTATTTGGAATAAATTGAGGATAAGATTCCTGCAACTTTTTATCGGCTTTATTCAAAAGAACAGACAGAGGCATCCCATGTAGATTTCCTGATGGTGACGTTTCAAGGGTGTGAGCATCCAAATGAGCATCAATCCATATCAGACCAAGCGTTGTTGCTCCTATCACCCCAGACCAGGTGCCTATAGCACTTGAATGATCTCCAGAAATAAGTAAAAAAGGATGATTAACATCACCCTCTACAATATTATTTACAGCATATTGATATGTTAATGAGGCAATTTCATGACTAATTTTATTGAGATTCTTAAGAGAATTTGCAGTATTATCAACAGGAGTAATTATCTTTTGCCAGTCTAAGAGCAAATTTCTATCGGTTAAATAATACTGAAATGGTGATGAACGAATGACATAAGGCGCATTATCGCAAGTATCCTGTGAACCGCCAAGACAGGCAGCAACACCAAAGGTATTAACTAAAGTAACTGCCTGATTAGAGTCCATTTTCTATACCTTTTCTATACTTATTCTGAACCTTTATCTAGAAATGTGTAATTAAAGACTTATCATTAAAAGTTTAGCAAAAAAAAATCATTTCAACCAATTACTCATTTAATATTTGAACAATAGCAAAATAAACTGAAAATCTTTTATAGTTCATAAGGATATTATAATTCACACAATTCAGCTTGAAAGCCACTCCTTAAACAGCTATTACTTAATATAGGGATATTCAATAGCTTAAGTCTAAAAGGCGACACTCTTATGGCAGCTATCAAGCAAAAACCTGATCTATTTCAACTTCAAATTGAAAGTTGCGGACAACGTCTAGCTAACGCTGTTTCAAACAGTATTTCCAAATCATATAATCCATACAATTGGTTAGAACAACTGATTAACCGTACTATTTCAGAACCTGACTTCCGTATCCAGGCATTACGATTTATTGATGTTTTACCCAGCCTTGATGATGACTCAGTATTAGTAGAACATTTACAGGAATACTTCTCTGACTTGCCACTACCCCTTTTTGCAGAGTGGGGTTTAAAACATAGTGATACTCCCTGGGCAACACTTATTGCAGTACCCACTGTTCGATATACACTAAAACGTTTAGCACGAAAATTTATGGGAGGGGAACAACTGCATCAAGCGATATCATGCATCACTCAGTTACGTCATCAAAACATGAATTTCACTCTGGATTTACTTGGTGAAGCAACTATTTCTGAAGTTGAAAGCGAAGCCTATCAGCAACAATATTTACAAATGCTCGACAGTTTATCCAAGCCCATTGATGCCTGGAGTCATCACACTTTACTCGACACCAGCCACGATAAAGAATCTCCCAGACTTAATCTTTCGATTAAATTATCCTCTCTCTATTCTCAAATTAATCCTGCAGCACCTCAATCCAGTATTAATGCTATTTGTAAACAATTAAGACCCATACTGAGAGCAGCCATTAAAAATAAAGCCTTTATTACCATTGATATGGAACAATACGATATTAAAAATATTGTACTTGATTGCTTCAGACAAATTATTATGGAAGATGAGTTTAGAGCATGGCCTCATATTGGACTGGCATTGCAATCTTATTTAAAAGAAACCTATGATGATATTAAAAACTTAATAGCCTTACTCAGTGAACGTGGTACACCTGTTACTATTCGTCTGGTTCGTGGAGCTTACTGGGATTATGAAACAGTTATTGCCCAACAAAATAACTGGCCCTGTCCTGTTTGGCAAAATAAAAATGAAACAAATCAAAATTTTGAAAAATGCCTGATACTATTATTGAATTCACACAAAAAAATTCATACAGCCATTGCCAGTCATAATCTCAGAAGTATTGCATTTGCTATGGCTTTAATTGAAAAATTAAATTTACAAAGAGATCAGTTTGAATTTCAAATGCTGTATGGAATGTCCGACTATCTTAAACCGGCATTAGTGGAACTGGGTTATCGTTTACGTATTTATGTCCCTTTTGGAGAAACTTTGCCTGGAATGTCTTATCTGGTACGTCGCTTACTTGAAAATTCAAGTGGACAGAGCATGCTAGAGTCTGGTTTTGGTGAACAAAGCAATTTGATAAATTCTCACAGTTTTGATGAGAGATGTTCTGATCCGGAGCCCAGACCACTAAAAAAAAATGAACAGTTAACCTTTAAAAACACTCCTTTTCTTCGCTTTACCAGTCAGCAACAGTGCAGTGATTTTGAGCATCAGATTATGATGGTTAAAGCGCAACTGGGTGATAAAATTCCCCTTATTATTAATGGTAAAGAAATTTTTACCGAGCATACAATTCAATCTTACAATCCTGCTAAGCCTGCTCAATTAATAGGTCAAGTCTCATCGGCCAACCAACAACATGCCAATGAGGCAATACAAGCTTCATTACAGGCATTTAAATCCTGGAAAAACGTACCGATACAACAACGTGCTGATTACTTACGCCAGGTCGCCCTTCTACTAACAGAACGCCGTATGGAATTTGCTGCATGGCAAATTTTTGAAGCAGGGAAAAATTGGCAGGAAGCGGATGGGGATGTCTGCGAAGCCATTGATTTTCTCAATTATTATGCTCAACAGGCAGAGCACCTTGCAATAGGCACAACAAACAACATCAGTGGTGAAAACAATTATTTAAACTACAAACCCAAAGGGATCAGCCTTGTTATTCCACCATGGAATTTTCCATTAGCCATTCTATGCGGTATGTTAAGCGCCTCTATTGTGACAGGTAATACCTGCATCCTCAAACCATCCAGTCTAACCCCTGTAATTGCTTCAAAATTTATGCAACTCTGGCAAGAAGTTATGCTTCCCACAGGGGTCATTAATTTTCTACCCGGTTCTGGAGAAATTATAGGTGACTATCTGGCTCATCAACCTGAAATCAATATCATTGCTTTCACTGGCTCATTAGAAGTTGGAACAAAGTTATTAAGTATTGGTAACCAAATTCAACCAGGACAGCATCAAATAAAAAAAATAATTACTGAAATGGGAGGAAAAAATGCCATCATTATTGACCATGATGCCGATCTAGATGAAGCAGTTTTGGGTGTTGTGCATTCAGCATTTGGTTTTCAGGGGCAAAAATGCAGTGCTGCTTCACGTGTTATTGTTGTTGGTCATATTTATGAAAAATTTATCCGTCGTTTAATTGAAGCTACTCGAAGTTTAACCATTGGCTCACCTGAGGAACCTGGTCATCTATTAGGTCCAGTCATTGATGAAAAATCATATAAACGCATTTTACAAAGCATAAAAAATGGCCAACTGGTTGCAACGCTGCATAATTACGAAGAAAATAAAAATACACAGAATGGATATTATATAAAACCCTGTATTTTCACTGATGTCGATCCATTATCACCATTAGCTCAGGAGGAAATATTTGGTCCCGTTCTCTGTGTCATCAAAGCAGAAAACTTTAAGCAGTCCGTTGAAATAGCAAATAATACACGATATGCATTAACTGGTGGTGTTTACTCTCGTCAACCTTCACACTTACAATACGCACGTGAAAATTTTAATGTAGGTAACTTATACCTCAATAGAAAAATAACTGGTGCTCTGGTTAGCAGACAGCCTTTTGGCGGGTTTAAAATGAGTGGTTCTGGAAGTAAAGCAGGTGGCACCGAGTACCTGCTTCAGTTTATGGATTGTTATTGTACGACAGAAAACACTCTACGTCGTGGTTTCGCACCAGATCATAAAGAATAATATATTCACACATCCCATCCCTCATTCAAGGAACTGGAAATTACCCTTTATTCCCCTATCAGTATTCGCCTTTGCGCGGTATACATCATACGAATAAAATCATATTCAAAAGGTGTTAGAGAATCATAATATCTGAAGTCAACATTCGCTCTTTTATCAACGCCCATTAAACCATAGTAAAGAAATAACCACCCTTCTGAACCTTCATTCATGCCCAAAGCATCAAGGTACAATTCTGCAATTAAGAAATCAACACCAAGACCCGCAGTATCTCGGAGGTTAGATGGACCAAAAAATGGCAACACCAGATATGGGCCTTCACTTGCTCCCCAATGGCCAAGCACCTGACCAAAATCTTCTGAAATTTCTGGATATCCCATACCCGTCGCAATATCAAAAATCCCCATAAGCCCCATCGTGGAGTTGGAAATAAAGCGCATACCATTATTAAATGTTGATTTGCCTTTTAATTGTAGAGCTGCATTTAAAGTATGATTGATTGTTGTCAGATTACTATAAACATTATGAATACCCTGTCGTAAAAACAGAGGAATATAAGCTTGATAGCCATCAATAACGGGTAAAAGCAGATAGTCGTCCAGTTGTGCATTAAAATTATAAATGCGTCGATTCATTGTTTCCCATGGGTCATAAACATCAACGGCATACCTTGTATCTGATTTAACATCTAAAGATTCAAGCGTATTCAGTGCAGGTTCTTCATCCACTGTTTGTTGATGTTCAATCGTACTACACCCTTGTAGTACCACATAAAGTAATACAATCAGAATCAAACGATAAGATTTAAATGATGAGAAAAATGCTGATATTTTCATTGCATTTCTCCTGTTACAAGGCTCACAACGTCATCTTTATTAAATATCTTTTTATCATCAAAATAATTAATCATGTCAATAACGTTTTTCTTGTACTGTAAATTTCCCATGTGACCACCATAAGGATAGATCATCGTTCTTCCAGGAAAAAGTGATTTTAAAGTATCAATTTCACCGGGAAGTAATATGGGATCATCCATATTATGCATTAAAGCAATTTTACCGTTTCCTTTAAGATATGTCTCAATAGATTCCAGGCTAGCTTGTTCAATCAATTCTTCTACAGAAACACCCCTTTTCTTTTCAAAAGTGGGTAAATAAAAGTGCTTAATGTAATCATTAAAACCTAATCGGTGAGCCACTTTTGAATAATGAGTCAATGATGATGAAGGTGTCAGTTTATCCACTTTATTCTTAGGTACAATATAACCTTGTCTATTAAAAACATCAGCACCAAAAATCATTCCTGTTGATGAAATACGAAAAACAAAGCCAATCATCACCTTCATTTCTTCTTCGGATGGTGGTTGTTCTTTTAAGATTTCATAAAAAAATTCCTTGCCTACGCCAAGTTCCTCATTTTCTCTATAAAAAGTAGAGGCTTTATTTATAAAACGTTCAAAAAATTCATGAAAGTGATCAATTCCACCAGGAATATTTTCTTCAAACATTTTGTCAAGTACATCAACAGAAGTAACCAAATTTAAAGGCGGATTAATTAACAAAGTTTTCTTAAATTGAAAACTGTCTTTCTGGTTACTCTTTCTTTGATCATCAATACGCGTCACAAATGCTGCATGCGATGCTCCTAAACTATAACCTGTTAAAAAATAATCAGAAACTGGAATATCATTATGTTTTTCCATAATACGCTGCATAACATGATAAATATCCTCACTATCTTCTAGTAAATTACCAGGAATAACCGTTCGTGAAGCGTTATACATAAAGTTAGGAATTGTTGGCGAACTGATAGCAACAACATGATATCCTACCTGATAGAATGTTTTTTGAAGATTTTTTACAGTGACTGAATTATAGCTCGCACCAGTACCTGCAATAATAAACATCAATGGGGCTTGAGTTTTATGCTCTGCAATAGAATATTTCAGCCCGCCTTTCTCATACCAAAAAACATCAGGAATAATCCGATTAGGGAATATTGAGATTTTGTATTCTTTGTCTATTGTGCGTTTAAATTGGGTATTCAAAGCAGGCATTTTGACATAATCAGGCTGTCGGTCTTGCAAATCAGCCTGAGTAATTCTAAGTGCTTCAGGTGTTCCAACCACAGTGGCAGCAATTGGATTTTTAATAGGATAACCATAATCTGCGTAGATAGTATGACTAATGATTAAAAGAGAAAAAATAACAATTTTTTGTATAAAATTCATAACAACTCAATATTTATTATCAATATTTTAGATACTTACCATTCATATCCGATTTTCAGGCGATACGTTGTATCTGTTTTATGTACGCCAGGATTTGGCTGACTATCATATTCTAATTCCATTTCAGCACTGGCAACAATACCAAATTGCAAAGGAAAACGAAACCCGGTCCATGAGTTAAAGGTTATTTTAGATGTTTTTTCAAAATCCCAAAGTCCTCTTTGCTCATGATAAAACTGCGTCAAATCATTAAAAAGAAATTGATCATAGTCCATATACCACTTCATAGCTAAATAATCATGATCTTCCTCATCAATATTCTCTTCATAAACTTTAACAATACCTGTTTCTGTTCTAAGGTTTAGCGCCTTAGTTTCATAAAATTGGTAACCTGTATGTGGTCCAAACGTTGTACGTAACCGCAAATCAGTAAATACATCTCGTTCAAAAGAAAGACTGGCTCCATAGTAACGCTGCTTATTGATAAAATAATCATATTTATCACTTAACAACCAATTATCTGCCGTCGTTGTCCCATCACTATTGTCATGCTCCAGGGCAAACATAAAAGTATATCGGTCTTTTAAGCTACGAAATTCCAGACGTCCATCTATCTCAAACTCATCTTTTATAGTATTTCCATGCTGTGACTTCAAAGAAAGATTAGCTCTAGCTGTTGTTTTATATCCATCTCCCAATCGCCATGGATCAGGGTTAATATAGGCAACATTATGAGTTTTAAAAGCGGTTCTCCAATCCTCACCTTCTTTTTTTATCTGTGTTATATTGTCAGATACATTACTCACATATTTTGTTTTAACTAACTCATCAGTAACCAGCATAATCGTCACTGATTTATCGGTTTGAAAAGATTTCACTTCATTCCATTTGATATTAATAGTACCGGCAAAGGATGTTTTAAGTTTTAGCGTATTATTTTCCTGTTTTAGAATTTCGCCCATTAAAACGGAACCATCCTTCATAACCAATGTATCTGCTAAAGAATTAAAAGAAAGAGCAGATAAAACAATAGCAATAAAAATTTTTATTTGTATACAACGACAAATCATTTCCATTTATTCAGCAGCTCCCTGTAAACGAATATCAATAGGCTGAGTAATATCCAGATGTACATCACGTTGAGGGAAGGAAATTGAAATACCTGCAGCATTAAATTTAGTATTAATGGCTTCATTGATTGCACTGATGGTATCCAAACGAAAATCAACGTTTCCAATAAAACAACGTAGTTGTAAATCCAATGTATTATCACCAAAATTGAAAAATAGGACTCTAGGTGCAGGCTCAGTAAGCACGCGTTCATGCTCTTCAGCAGCTTCAATCAGTAAAGCTCTAGCTTTGGGAATATCACTACCATAAGCCACTCCAACTGGAATAATCAGGCGTGCCGTTGGATCAGAAAGAGACCAGTTCAATAGTTGCCCTGTAATAAATTCTTTATTTGGAACAAGTAATTCTTTCCTATCACGAGTTAATATCGTTGTAGCACGAATTTGAATACGGCTGACAATTCCTTCATTTTCACCAACACTGACGTAATCACCAACACGAATGGGACGCTCAAATAAAATAATAATGCCACTAATAAAATTGGCTACAATCTCTTGTAAGCCAAAACCAATACCAACACTTAAGGCTGCAAATAACCACTGAAATTTAGCCCAATCTGCCCCCATAATATTGAAAACACTAAAAAAACCAATGCCAATAATCGTATAGTTAATTAATGTAGTGACCGTATAACGATTACCAGAACTAACCGATGTTTGTATTAGTAAGATTTCAATAATTGCAGGCAAGCGTTGAGCACTAAAAAAGGTTATAATGGCCACTAGTACAGCAAAGCCTAAATCTCCCAAAGTCACAGGCAATAGCTTTTCAGTACCATCAATAACCCCTTTATAATGCCAAAGCTCAATTTGTTCAAAAATACCTAATGCGGGTAACACCTCAGCCCAAATGGCAATTAAACCTGATGCACCAAGAACAAATAATAATAAATTAAGTAGTTTAATTGATTCTTCACTTAGGGAAACCATATCGATCACAGGCTCTTCAATATCCATGACACGTTCTGGCTCCTTACCCGTTGAGTCAGTTTCCTCATCATTATTTTTAAGAGCCTGTGAAGCCTTATGTTTTTCGTAGGCTGTTTTCAACGCAAATCTTCTACGAGTTAATAATAACCAACGTACGGCTATTTGCTGCAAAATAATAAGAAAGAAAATAAACCATACCGTATAGACTAAGCTATGAGTTAACTGGCCAGCAGTATAAACATAACCAATGATAGTTAAGCCCATTAAAAATACGACAAGAATAAGACTTAAATAAAACCAAAGACCCTGGAAGCGTGCAAACATACCTTTTGGATTTTGTTCAGCTACAAGCTGTAGAAAACCAGTTCCTGGCTTTAATAAACGATAGAAAAAAACAGCAAAAGTCAATAAAGTCACTAATAATGAAAGTCGACCTAAGCCTCCATTAACAAATGTACCACTTTTTGATATTAACACTCCGGTAATAAAAATCGCAGGCAGCAATGTAAACATCAGACGCCCCATTTCCTTTCTCAAACCATCAATAACAGGAAGTGACCATTTAAAATGAATTTCAAACAAGCCCCCGGGGATACACATAGAGCGAAAAATCTGTAAACAAAATAGTGGCAATATAATTATTTTCATTCCAATAGCCATCGCTTGAGAAAATTCAGAAATTTCTGTCATTTTTGAAAATTGCCAATCAACAAGGAGCATCAAAAGCGGGAATGGTGAAGCTAATAATAGAGTATAAAAGATAACTTTAAAGGTATGCAGTAAACGATCATTACTAATACGTTTGGTTTTTTGTCCTGTATGAACAATTAAACTTTCCAGTTTGTGTTTTTTTATAAATAAGAAAATAATAAATAAAACGCCAGGAAGAATAAAAAGAGAAGAATTGAGCATATGAATAAAATCATTAACAAAACCCAACCATTGTATGGGTGATAAAAAGAAAATGACTTGTTCTGGAATATTTTTAATATTATCTAAATTAATGGGCGGTGCACTGCGTAACCATAAAAGATGTTCATCTATTAATTGAGAATAACTTGTCGCAATTTGTATTAACTTTTTCTCAGCAAAATCCAGTTCAGCAATCGCTTTAATATAACTTTCATCAATACTGATCGCTTTCTTTAATAACTTTTTTCGAGTTTGAACCAAATCAAGTAAATCATCTTTAATTTGTAATTGAACTTCATCAGGAATCTCTTTCATTAATTCACTCAAATACTCATTTGAATGTTTTATCTTTCTAATTTCTTCCTGATACTGGATATTCTGTAAACCTGAACGAGCAATCAATGCTTCTCTATTGTCCAAATTTTTCAAATAAAGAGAACTATCAGGTAATGCTCTTTTCTGCTCCAACAGCACTTGCCCTAAAATATGATTTAAGCCTGCAATTTCAAGTTTCTTTTTTGTGCTAATTTGTTCTTCATACAGACGTTTGGTTTCTTTATTGGCAAAATCATCCCCTGCTTCAAGGATAGAAAGTTCTTCCGTTTTTTTAGTAATATCTTCACTCAATTGAGTATTGAGTTGTGCAAGCTCTTGTATGAGTTCATGTTTACCTACTGCTTGAGCTTGTTCTTCTCTGGTAATTTCCTGCGTTTTTTTGATTTCTGAACTGCGCTTTAAATCGACTTGTTGCTCAATAAAACGAACCTGAAGTCTAATATTCCGTAATTTATAATCTGAGTGTTCTTTTGTTAAATTAAGTAATTTCAATCGCATGGGCTGAGTTAATAATTGCTGATCCAGCATTTTAATCTCACTTTTTATTGCCTCAATATGACTTTCTACCAACCATTTTTCTGCTTTAATTTGCTCAGAAGTGACTCCAGAACTGGTCAATTTCTTATCTTCAATTAACTGTTCCAATATTTGATTGGTTTCAATCAATCGTTTCCTGATATCCGGGGCACTGTCAGCCTCACTACTTAAAATCTGAGTATAATTTGCATTATTCGCCTCTATTGCGGCCAAATTAGCGGACTCAGTGCTCAATTTCTGTTCTAAATCAGATAATGAAACCTTTTCGATACTAACAGCCAGCTCCTCTGCAGTGCCTTTTAGGGTGGGATTCTTTTCCAGGTTCTCAAGCTTCTTTTGTAGAGCCTCAATTTTTTCTGGTGTCTGCGACCTGCTCTGAATGTATTCTTGAGTTTTCTTCTCATTTGCTTTTATTTCTTCTAAAAATTCCAATGTCTTGGAATAGAGTGATAGAAGGTTTGTTTTCGTCTCTTCATCTAGTCCTTTATCCTCTTTTGCCGCATCCATCTTACCCTGAAGTGTTTTTTCCTTAACCAGCTCTATGTCTAAAGAGACAGCAGGGTTGATTAACAAAAAGGTACAAAAAATCAATAAAATAATGCGTTGATACGTGTTCATAAAGACTCTTATATAATTAATGACCAAAATACTGGGGTTGATCAAACGTAACGCTTTGCCAGGACAATTGGCTATGACAATTTATTAAAGCAAAGGTTAATAGAATTCAGCAATATTATGACAGCGAAGATTACTGACTTCAAAACAAACTTGAGCTATTTTAATTGAAAAATCTGTCAATTTTGCTATACATTAGTAGATACTATCTAAAAATGACTCAGTATAAATAAAACAAAATGAATAATAAGTTTCATTCTTTTTTGCACCAGCAAATCTTGTTAATGCTAGGTCTGTCACTCATCCCTGGGCTAGGGTACATTTTTTTAGGTTGGCTTCATGATGTTATCACACCTGCACTCATTTGGTATGGATTAGTACTGTCAAGCTCTATTTGGGGATTTCGTCTGTATAAATCCTTTCTCAATGACACCATGACCCGTAATGAATTAGAACAGTGGTATCAACATTTACGATGGTTTTTTTATACTATATTTTCTTTATGGACCTTAATTTTTGTCCTCTATTCAGGGGAAACCACGAGTAAACTTCATTATATTGCAATATTCACCCAACTCGGTGCATCAGTTGTTGCATCCACTTTGTTATATTCAGATAAAAAACTATACATCCCAATCATTCTTATTCTTATGGTGCCATTGACTATTTATTTTGCTGGAATCCAGGAATGGTATGGCTATATTCTTTGCCTGTTTGCATACATATTCATGGGAGTTCTACTTTATAGTGCCACCAGTAGTAACAAATTATTAGTAAAAACCTATTATCAAGCAACTCATGACCAATTAACTGATTTGTATAATCGCAATCAATTTATTGATGATCTGCAAATAACAATTAACCGATTAAAGTCATCAGGCGGCTTCTCTTACTTATTATTAATCGATTTAGATCACTTTAAAATCATTAATGATTCACTGGGACATGATATTGGTGATGAGTTATTGATTGAAGTCTCTAACCGCATGAAAAAACACATCACGAAGGAACATACTTTAGCAAGACTAGGTGGTGATGAATTTATCATCATTGGCCCTGAATACGCTGATAAAACTGAGTGTCAGCAAGTTGCTCAAGTTTTTTCTGAAAAGCTGCTGAAAAAGATTAAAGCAAGCTATGTCATTCCACCTCATCACCTCTACATCAGTGCCAGTATAGGACTCAATGTGCTTAATGATAAAGACATAAAAGTAAATACTTTTGTCAAAGAAGCCGACATTGCCATGTATGAGGCAAAATCCGCTGGGCGTGATGGCGTTATTATATTTAATGATGATTTCTCCAAGCATATTGAACAACAGCTTGAAGTCGAACGATTACTACACTTCGCTCTTGAAAAGAATGAAATTGAACTTAAATTTCAACCTCAGCAGGATCAGTCATCAGCAATTATTGGTTGCGAGGTATTGGTCCGCTGGAATAACAAAAAACTGGGCACAGTATCACCTGTTGAGTTTATTCCTATTGCAGAGCAGTCAGGCGTGATTATTAATTTGGGTCAATATATTTTAGAAGAATCATTTAAAATATTATTTGAATGGGAAAAAAAAGGCATCATACTCAAGCAATTCTCAATTAATATCAGCATGAGACAAATCTTTCATCATAGCTTTGTTGATGATGTAAAAAAAATATGCAATAAATATATAAACCACTCTCTTTGCTCTAAAATAGTTTTTGAATTAACTGAGACGATTGTTGCTCAAGATATTAAAAAGCTAATTACCATCATGAATGAATTAAAAGAGCTGGGAATTAAATTTTCAATGGATGATTTTGGAACAGGCTATTCTTCACTGAGTTACATCACCCAATTACCTATTGATGAACTCAAAATTGATCGTTCTTTTGTCAGTAATTTACATGCCAATGAACAAAACAAAGCAATGGTTTCCAGTATCTTAAATTTAGCAAATACCTTTAATCTGAGTATTGTAGCTGAGGGAGTTGAAACATCAGACCAAATGGAGTTTCTTGTAAAAAATAATTGTAATATTTTACAGGGCTACTATTTTTCCAAACCCATCAGCAGTGATGAGTTTGAAGTATTGTATTTACAGAAACATCCATCATAAAACATCATTCAATATTCTTTAATTGATACTCTCTAACTGAAAAAATTGTCCATCATTTTATTAAGCCAACCTTGTTTAAGCGGTTTATTACAATAAGGGATATAGTCTTGATCTTCCGTTTTTATATGTGAAGTCAACCATAGAATCAATTCACCAGAAAGTTTTTTCGCAATATCTTTACCCTCATCATGCATTTTCTTGTAGTTTTCTATGCGTGAAATAAAGTCATCATGTTTTCGTTTATGAGCATCAAACGAAGGGTAGTTGTGCTTTTTTTGTAGTTCTTCTTCAAAAGAAAAATGTGAGGCAGTATAATGAATTAAGTCATCCAAAATATTTGTTATCGCTTTTCTGTCATCAGCTTTAATAGCGTAATGAAGCTGATTAATTAAATCGATAATGCCTCTATGTTGTCGATCAATAGAACGTATGCCGGTACTCAAAGAGTCATTCCAAATATAAAGCATACTCATAAATTGTTCCCCCGAATCACCAATAGTAAATCTATTTTTATTATTATTTATTGTTATTATTTATTTATTTTTTATACAGTTAATTTCAATGAGCGTTATAAAAAGTATAATGATTACGCCCATTACTTTTAGATTGATACATCGCACTGTCTGCTTGCTTGATTAAATCATCTGAATCCAAAGAATTATTAGGATAAACACTAATACCAATGCTTGCCCCAAGAGTGACATCGCACTGATCAGTATGAAAAGGCAACTTCATCGAATCAATAATATTTTCAGCAATTTGAGAAATAACAGCCTCATCACTTAAAGCATTAATGATCAAAACAAACTCATCACCTCCAACTCTTGCTAAAAAGTCGCTATTACGTTTCGTATGGTTTAATCGGTTAGCTGCCATACTTAATACCAGATCCCCTAAATCATGTCCATATTCATCATTAACCGCCTTGAAACCGTCAAAATCGATAAATAACACCGCCATTGATAAATGGGTATTATTTGCACAAGTAATTTCTTGCTTGAGCCGTTCAGATAGCTGCAATCGATTAGGAAGCCCGGTTAAATAATCATGAAAAGCCAGATGCTTAAGATGAGGGTTATTAATATCCACAGTGCTTAAATCACTGAAAACACCCATATGATAGGTAATTTTTCCACTTTCATCTTTTATCGTATTAATGGTTAAAAGCTCTGGATAAATTTCTCCATTTTTACGCTTATTCCAAATTTGCCCTTGCCATTGCCCCGTTTTATTTATTGAGCCCCATAGATCTCGATAAAAGTTTTCATTATGTCGCCCCGATTGCAAAAAATTGGGTGTTTTCCCCAAAATCTCCTTTTCGCTATATCCGGTAATATGAGTAAAAGAGTGATTAATACTTACAATTTTATGATTGGTATCAGTAATTAACATACCATCAGCCGAATTCTGAAAAATAATAGCACCATTTAATAAACTATTATGATTATGAACCAACTGATTGAGACTTTGACAATCTGTTAAACAATGAGAGAAGGATAAAACCGCTTTTTTTAAGTGGAGATAAAACTGTTTGAATTTCCAATGCAGATCAACCTCCTGTTTAAACATAAACCCCATACACACCCTCACAAAGCACCATATCAGAAATCTTCAAGAATTCTCAGTGCCATAGCGACACATCTTATTTTTATATCAGTATTATCTAATGTTATGATTTTTCAAGCAATATACTAAAAGTCTATAAAAAATCAGGTAGGAATAGACAAAAGTATAATGAAATAAGCTTTGTGAACCAGGTCACAAAAAAAGAGGGAATAAATTAAATCTATTTTCCCCAGGTCTTTATTCACACAAAAAATTCTATTCCTTTCCAATTGCTGATATTTTTTGAAAAAAAACTACAAGACATAGTTTTAGACCAAATCATCAACAAATAAAAACATTAATTAATAATATTCTAATTATTAAAAATAATAAACTTGATAATTTATTAGCGATTGAATCATCAAAAATACTCCAAAAGTTTAAATAAGCCTTATGCTGAAACTTTAAAATAAAATCATAATGCGTCATGATTATCATAAGAATAATTTAAAGGGTCTGTTATTGCATTATAAATATCACACAACGAATATTAATAGATAAAAATCTTGTTATCAGTATCATTATTAAAATAACTGAAACCAAATTATTGAAAATGTAAAAATAACAAATAGATCAGTTGAAGATGTTTAAGATTATTTTTCAATCGCTCAGTTAACAAACAATCGAAGACAAAGCTTTAATTTAATCAAATATGTAGCTAAATAATCATTTTTGTCCTATTTTATTAATATATTTGATATGATATTGGCAATTAATAAAGGCCTATGATTTATGACACACAAAATAACTTATTCAGATAGCCTTAGTAAATCATCTGAATTTTTACGTTTGGCCATTTCTCTGCTGGCTCGATACAAAATGCCTGCCGATCCTCATAATTATCAAATTAGTTATGAACATGTTTCAGGACGAAATGAGGCATTAAGTCATGATTTGGAACACATATTAGAGCAGTCCAAATCTCCACCTGTAAAACAGTTTAAAAATATCTATGACGTGTACTTTGAGCGAGATGAAGAATATCTTGACATCATGCGTCTTGAATTACGTCAGATTATCAGCAGTATGTTGAAAGACTTTGGCTATTCACATAATGAATTATCAAATTATTCAAAAACACTGACTCAGTTTATTGACATTTTAGATAGCCATCCATCATCCGCTTCATCTAATGACTTATTGGAAAAAACACAAAACGTCATCGATGAAACTCATTCTTTATCACAATCACAGCAAACAACTGAACAAAAAATGAGCACGATCATTGCTGAAATTGATTTATTACGCAAAGAACTTGATCAAGTTAAAGAAGAATCCAAAAAAGATACATTGACAGGCATTGCAAATCGTAAAGCCTTTGATGCTGAACTAGAACAATCCATACTCACTTCAAGAGAAAACAATAAACCCTTTTGCCTTTTAATGTTGGATATTGACCATTTTAAAGCATTTAACGATAACTATGGTCATCTGGTTGGAGATAAGGTTCTACGCTATGTAGCTGGTTCATTAAAGCGTAACATCAAAGGCAATGATTTTGTTGCGCGATATGGAGGAGAAGAGTTTGGCATCATACTACCAATGACCGGTATCAATGGAGCGATAACTGTTGCAGAACAAATCCGTGAAGCAATTTCTTCTGGAAAATTAACTGATAAAGCCACAGAAATGACTTATGGAAAATTGACAATTTCCATTGGCGTCACACAATTTCGAGCCAGTGACTTAGGTCATGAATTAATTGAACGGGCAGATAAAGCACTTTATCTGGCAAAAGAACGTGGTCGTGATCGCGTTGAAAAGCTGTAATATTAGTCAGACTCAAACAAAGCAATCTGATAACATTCCTTTTCATGTTCTCTAATGAGATTCACCAGACTAGCATCAATATTCCCGGATTGAACCATATTGTCCATAATAGTGAATATATCTTCTAATTGAAGTGACCCTCGATAAGGACGTTTTTGTGCCAGAGCCTGAAAAACATCAGCCACAGCAAGAATTCTTGATGGTCTGGAAATTTCATCTCCTTCAGATTTAAAAGGATAACCAGAACCATTTATTTTTTCATGATGTTGTGAGCACCAAAGAGCAACTTCTTCCAGACCGGCAATATCCTTCAGAATATAATGCGACTCAAAACTATGGCCCTGCATGACTGAAAATTCCATTTCATTCAGTTTGTCAGGTTTGTCCAGAATTTCATCAGGAATACGCAATTTACCCAAATCATGTAGCAGTCCTGCTAATTCCAGCTTATCGGCCACTTCAGCACTTTGTCCATCCCAATGAGCCAACTGCTTTGCTAAACGAGCAACTCCCTGAGAATGCTCAACCGTAAATGGGCTTTTAGCATCAACAATTTTTGCAAAAATCTGGGCGATTGAGCGTAAGCTATCAAAATCAATCATTTGATCCTGTCCACCTGCCACCCACCCTCGCAACATATCATAAAGAGGTTCAGATTCTAAGGTCAGCCAAAAAGCAGATAAATTCGATGCTTTTAGAAAACTCTCAACCAGTTCGGGAGAAAAAAGTGTTCCACGATAAGATTTAATTTTTTCTCGAACTATTTTTTTTGCCATTATTGGTTCTGGCATGTTTTGTTGAGCAATGAGTGCATCAACTCTATCCACTAGAAAAATAAGATTACTATCTCGTTCAATCACATTAGGAATATCAAGATCCTGAAGTCTTTTCCAGTGAGTATGGTGATAGGCAATAACAGGAGCCAAATGGCTAAATACTGGGCATGAGGACAATAATTGCTCACCCACTTTACAGTGGATTTGTGAGCAGTTCCAATCGAATTCTTTCACCAATTTTGAGTGAGTATTGGTATTTGAAACGCCACAATCATGCAGCATAGCAGCCTGGATAAGAGTATCGCGTTCATGATTGTCCATTGGTAAATGCTGCGAACAGGCATAGGCCATAAATGCCACTCGTTTACCATGGTGCATATCATCAACACCAACGAGATCCAACGCTCTGGAAAGTGAAAAAACAACTTGCCTCAGATTTATTTTGGTCGACATAAGCAATTTCAGCCTGACTTGAAACATTTGAAGTCTTATAAATAACTATAGATAGTCATTATAGGATATTCAAATTAACTAAAGTTGTGACCTGTATCTAATAGCCAATAATATGAGCCTGTTACTTCGAAGCAGTCTTGAACATATTCATGGTAACATCATTATTTTCAGCAAATCGATAGGACTACGATCAAATTGTTCAGCGATAGGTCTTGCTTTATCCCCACCACTAGCTGAGATATCAGCCTTTGATAATCGCTCTAAAGCGACATCTAAATCAATGCCAACTTCGAGACAAATTTCTTCAATGGTTTTTCTTCCCAGACCAGTTCCTGAGAATTTAGCCTCAATTTCTTCGGGAGATAATTCTCCAGTTTCTTTTGGTAATCTCGGTAACTGATGAACTCGTATAATTTCATAAATCGACATTGGTGTCGTATTATTTTTACGTGCAATGGCATCCAAAGAGTCCTTTTTACCAGTAAATTGAATCTCTTTATCATGCAATGCTTTCATGACTTTATTAATATCAAGGCCCATTTTTCTTGAGATACCAGCAAGTGATGCTTCCTCAGCATGACCATAAGGTGGTTCCAATTCAGGCGAAGTAATCCAGCTATTTTTAATCCACCCATTTAAGTCAATGACCCAACTTGCGGGTGGAATATTTAGTGCTGACACGACAAATATAGCTATCGTTAACAAAGTGGCTACAAGTATTTCTTGCTTAAGTGCAAAGTGCCCTTTCACACGATCTGCAAAATACTTTTTAAATGGCTTCCAATTAAAGTAAAGATGTAGAAATCCAGTGATAATAAATAGACCACCGAACATCATATGCACCCAACCCCACTGTTCTTTTTCCATTCCAGCTAAAGACCAGTGAACCCAATAAGCGACTCTGCCTTGGGGGACAATATACAAAATGATACCGGTAATAGTAAGAACAATAAATGCCCATGTGACCAAAAATGCAATCAACGCCCTAAGTGATTGTTTATTTTTTCTCATAGTATTTCTTCATTAATAAATGAGCTATCACCAACTGAATATTTATAATATATCAGCTCTGTTGCCAGTATAAGATATTTATTAATAAAAAAACGAATTTTTTGAGATAATGTTGGGACTTGTCCAGTAAAACATTTTCCAACAGACATAGAGTTTAGATTATTCAGTCCGATAGAAAATTTAATATAAAGCTAATTAATTATCATTTATATATGACAGTACCTTAAAGTCTAAGTCAGACTGTTAATATGAGAATTTTATATAAAATGAAGCCAGTATTATCCCACTTTAAAAGTACCAATCAGTTCATGCATTTCTTCACCCAATCGAGAAAGGTTGTTGGTTGAAGTAACCACTCTATCACTGCCTTCAACTGTTTGCTCAGATAATGTTGACATTCGAACAACACTTTCATCAATTGCCTGTGCCACAGTTGATTGTTCCTCTGCCGCATGAGCAATTTGACTATTCATTTCTGAGATGGTGTTTATCGCATTGACAATATTATTAAGTGACTTAGCGGCCTCACTTGCTGTTTCAACCGTCATTTTTGTAGTATTGCTGCCACTATTCATAGCCTCCACTGCTTTATGACTGCCTTTTTGGAGATGCTCAATCATTGCCTGTATCTCTTCCGTAGATTCTTGAGTTCTGCTTGCCAAAGTACGAACCTCATCTGCAACAACAGCAAATCCACGTCCTTGTTCACCAGCTCTTGCAGCTTCAATGGCAGCATTAAGTGCCAGTAAGTTGGTCTGTTCGGCAATACCACGTATCACATCAAGAACAGAGCCAATGGTTTCACTGTCTTGTGCAACTTGATTAATAACATCTGCAGCCTTATTAACTTCAGCAGCCAGTATATTGATCGATTTAGTACTTTGTTCCATCACTTTCATGCCTGCCTGAGCCTCTTTGTTTGCATCATTTGCTGATGAGGCTGCAATTTCTGCACTTTTAGCTATTTCCTGTACTGTCGCTGACATTTGTGTCACTGCTGTGGCAACTTGCTCTGTCTCCTGATGTTGCTGTGCCATACTACTACTACCTTCGGTTGTCGCACTTGATAACTCATTGGAAGCATTGGCCAGCTCATCACTGGCAGACTCAACCTTTATCATCGTTTGTTGAATTTTCTCAATAAACACGTTGAATTCATTTGAAAGATTAGCAATTTCATCTTTTCCCTCACTATTCAAACGCTGAGTTAAATCACCTTCACCCCGTGCAATATCATGTAAGGCAGCAGTAGTCGCTTTAAGAGGGGTACACACACTACGAGCAATAAGCATGGAAATAATCATAATGGGTAACAAAACTATAATTGCAATGCCAGTGAGAGTTGCTGCATTTTGCCAAAAAGTCGTATCTACGTCATCGATATAGATGCCAGAGCCAACAACCCATCCCCACGGTTCAAACCCTTTTACAAAAGAGATTTTTTTTTCAGGATTTTCGGAACCAGGCTTAGGCCAAAGATAGGGTACATTACCCTTCCCCTTAGATTTCACCATATCAACAAAAGCAACAAAAAGAGGTTTACCATCAGGATCTTTAATATTGCTCAAATCTTTTCCATTAAGTTGAGGCTTGATGGGATGCATGATCATTTTAGGATGCATATCATTAACCCAGAAATAATTGCTTTTATCATACCTGAGGGTTTCTATTGTTTTTAATGCTGCTTTTTGAGCATCAGCCGTATTCATAACTCCCTGTTTTTCCAATGATTGATAATTGACCAGAATGCTATGCGCAGTTTCTACCAAATGTTGAGTTTGTGCCGATTTTTCTTTCATTAACCCCGATTTAAACTGCATCAAGGCTGATATGGTAATAGCTAAGATACCAATAAATGATAATGTAATAATCAACCACATCCGATGAGACATAGAAAATTGACGGAGAAAATTCATAATGAAACCCCTTTTCAAAGACAGTTGAAGACTGGTGTAAGGATAATATTAGCTAATTTGAACGGTTATCTTTTAGACTAGTTCATAATGAAATAAAATCAATTTTTTAAAAACCAAGGAGTTATTAGATGATGTGAGAAGTTTTCATCTCTTAAAATACCTCCCTCCATATCATCCAGAACCAAAGTCTCTAACGACATGATGATAGATATTTAAAATGATGAATTTAGTGTTATCTACGAATAAAATCTTACTACTTTATATCAACAAGGAATACTTCATAAAAACACAATGAAGTACTCCTTATTTGTTATAAATTAAAAAATTATTTTTTAGATTTAGGAACGTTACAGGAGTACACACCCGTTGGGCAGGCATTATTATTGTAATAGTTACAGAAGGCCTCAGCTTCTGCCTGAGTTTTACATTGACCATCAGTTGTAAAATCATAATCCTGCTTGGCTCGTACACAAATAGTCGCTTTATTTGCAGGAGAAGGATTAACGGCCCATGCTTGAGCACATGCCGCCTTAACAGTGGTCGGATCAGCAGCGGGATCAGCTCCTAAAGCCTGAATAATACAAGCCACTTGCAAATCAATGGTTTCATCTTGCACTAAGTCATAAGAACCACCACAATTGGAGTTTGGATCTCCAGGACAGCATTGATAGGTTGTGACATCTGGATGATTACCCGCAACCCAGGCTGTAGGTTTGCTTGCACCGGGTAAAGTCGTTGTACCCACATCCAGTACATTCACTTGTGACTGGCCAATAACCTCTGCCCATGCATCTCGTGATGGCGTTCCTAAGACAATAACGGGTAATGAATTACTACTGACATTAGCCGGTGTATTCGTAAGCAATTCAATCATTGGTGTCACATAATAGTACTGACTATTGGGCTTATTAAAATACGTGTTAATATCAGGCATATAATTTGACTGACCACTGCCTGGTGCAGCAATTGGACGAGCATCAACAATGGTTTCATACAAATATGGATCACTGATACCCACAGATTCTAAAACCGCTGACCAACGATACATAGTGAAATTTTTCAAATAGTCCACATCAGTCAATGAATCATCAGGTGGATAGTTCAAAAATGACACTGCTTTTTGCTGACTCAGTGGCAAACCAAAAGGCAAAAAGAAAGACCAGGGTTCTTTACCTGGATGAGGGTCCCAGCACCCCTGAGTACTTTGACACAATTGAGTGCCATTCAAACCTTGTACTGCATGAGTACTACTCATAAAACCTTGATGCATTGTGGCAAAGTTAGCTAATTGTTTAGAATCAGAACCACTAATCACCATCAAGATAGTTCCATCCGCTTGTGGTGTTACGGAACTAACACGACCACCTGCAATACCATCACGACTTAAAGACTGATTAGTAAAAGTCTTAATGGTTGTTGCCAAATCAGGATAGGATTTCACATAATATTGTGGTAACCAACTTTTATCAGGATACAGCCATTGGCTATTGCTTGGTAAAGTATAAACATACGACCAGCCACCATCCGCATTCTGATGTGCTCCAGCTGCTTGTTTTTTTGATGCATCCGCTGAAACATTAGCTATTGTTGAAATAAAAAAAATACAAACAGCTAAAACAGTAACTAGTGGACGCAGAGAAGCCGATAAAATTGACCCCATAAATATTCCCCTCTTGTTAAATAATTTTATTTTCATAAAATTTATTGATTGTTATTTTGTTGCTTTTTAAAAGTAGAAGTAATTGATATAAATAACAAGTAATGATTGTTGTAAATAACACTTTATTTAAGGGTAGAAAATACCCTACTTAGTAGGTTAATTCCTACAGACCAGTAAAATTTCACATTGATTAGTGAAGAAAGAAATGTATTTTTATAAATAAATATTGAGTAGTTTTTCTCATATCAAACTTTACAAAAGTTCTTTTTTCCTCACATAATATTATTTAAGGGTATAAACTACCCATAGCAGTAAGAGAACTCCTACACAAAGATAAAAACAAGATTTCCATTAAATATTAAAAATACAACTTTCAAATATGGGTCAATTATTGCGTAAAAACAGCGGAAGAAATGATTGGGACAATCAATATTTTTTAGTGAAGCTCTGATTTTATTTGTAATTTCAATTTTGGAATTAAACTATAACAGACAGGATTAATTTTATGATAAGAAAAATTGATTTAAATAGCTTGCGACAATATTAGGGTGTTCCATATGTACATGATGTCCTCCAGTAACATCTACAATACGCAAGTCCTTAATTATGTCATAGCGTTTATCTAAATCAATCCTATTGACTAAATGACCTGATTCCGCCCGAATTAATAAACAGCTTGAGTCTAAGTGTTCTAGATAACTTAATAATTGAAGTTCATGTAAATAGCTTGGCGAAGTCATTTTTAATTGCGGATCACTGCTCCAGACAAATCCATCATCAACAGACTTAAGTCCTCTTTCTAACAGGCATTGTGTATTATTATCATTCAATCCACCAACAAGTTGCCGTACCCTTATTGCATCACTTCGTTGCTTAAAAACAGTCACCTTCTTTTTATCTACAAGACTTAGGTCACGAAAGGAGTTACGTAGCCGCATTAAGCTTTTTTCTCCAGTATCGACACGAGGTCCAAAATTATCAATTAAACCAAGTTTATCAACTCTTTCTTTTGCCATACAAGCCGTAACCAAACCAATTGCGCCGCCAAATGAATGACCTAAAATATTGAATTTTTCCCAACCCAAAGCATCCGCTGCAAATAAAACATCAGCACAGAAATCAATAAAATGATAATGGCTTCCCCTGGCTTTCCACTGAGATATTCCCTGTCCAGGAAGATCAATAGCAACCAATCTAAACTTAGGCAATAACGGTGCGACAGGAGCAAAGCTGTTGGCATTGTCCAGCCAACCATGCAAGGCCAAAACGGGAATGCCATTTTCAGGCCCCCAGACTCTGGCCTTCAATTGTAAAAAAGGGGTATTTAAGGTTAGTTCTTCAATAGGCATCAGGAAATATTCACTAAAATCAGAAATTATATTTAAAGTTAATAGTTTAACAATAAAAAAATATCAGGGTATTGAACTTTTAGAAATGTGCTTAAAGAAATTTAAACATAATGTGATAGAAACTGTCCACCTTCTCATTAATTCCAGCTCAATATAAAGAAACATAAGGACAAACAGACACAATAAATCAAAATTAGAGAAATAAAAGAACTTTAGAAAAGATATTTTTTTAGATCTTAACCACATTACACTTGAAACTTTAGTTTTTATCAAATTAGAATACGTTATTTCTCCCCATCTATTGGATGCTAATTACACATATAAAAGATGGGGGAAAATAAACTGCCAACTAAAACGACATCGCAATATATCACTCGTAGTTATTCTTCAAAAAGGCATACCATTATTAACTGGAATAGTAATATCAGCTCTACGATAAGTTGAATTGACCATTACTCTATAGCCATGAGCAACTAGAGCAACAATATTATCATCTGAAGCTTCATTTTCCCACTCGATTACTGCATAACCATTTGTCCTTACTGGAGGGCTTATTTTAACTCTTCCGGTAGCTCTAGGAGCTAACTGCGTATTTCCATTTATAAAATTTGTATATGTAGTAACAGGAATCACTGTACCATCATCACCATAAAAAGTAACGCTAACATTGACATTTTTATCCGTAATATTCGAAATAAAAATATATGTAGGGCTAGTGGTACTGTCATCTCCGGACCAATGAGGTGATATTGCTTTACCACTACCTGCAAAAGCCAATGTTGAAAAAAATAGACCAACAAAAATCAGACATACTTTGATACTCATAATGAACTCCTTTAGATTATTGATATTATCCACGAAAAGTAGATAATTAGATTTAAATACTTAATTAAGATTCATAGGTAAGATCTTTAGGAATTGAATTGAAGCCCCATAAATGATCAAATAGTTGTTTCTGACGCAATTATTATGATATCCAAAGGCTTCAAATGA
>JAPHSW010000101.1 GCA_026196615.1 Gammaproteobacteria bacterium
CTTTCAGGAGATGCTATCTCATGGGTGGTATGACAGTCAGAACAAACTGCTGACTCACTATCACCTTTCTCCAACACGGCCTTACCATGAATGGAGGTGCGATAATCAGTCAGTTCCTTTTCATGACAACTTCCACAGACTTCAGGGTTTTTCAAACGCTTATCAGCGCGCTGAATACTGCCAAGCTCACCCACATTGTGGGCATCATGACAATCATAACAAGTGGCATTGGTTTTGGATTGATCCAGCGAATTTGGCTGAGCATGAATAGACTGCATAAAACTTTCAATCTGTTCATTAACGACCTTGAGTCGCTTATGCTTGCCATCCGGATCATCTTTGTATTCTTCCCAGGTATCCTTATGACATTCTATACAGCCAACGATAACCTCTGGTGCTTCACGATGTGGCACACGGTCAATGGTAATATGACAGCTATTACAACTCTGCTTACCATGTATACTTGCCTCAATCTGCTCACGATGTACAAAAATTTTGACTTCACTGCCATCATCACGTACATCTGTTTTTTCCTTCTCATCGCCATGGCAGGTCAAACAGCGCTCGTTAGGAATGATCCGCTTGCCCGTTTCCGGATCAAAGTTGGAAATCATTAACTCACCCACTGGCTCTTCCGATTCGGCATAGGCCGTGGGGATGATTAACAGACAGAGGAGCATCACCCAAAGGCAGACTACTCGCATAGATATAATGCTTTTTGGCATTGTTTTCCTCCCAATCCCTTTTGCTTTATTAATTATTTTTGAACCCAAAACTATCTGATTAAAGATACACTCAAAGTTTCTGTCGCAAATATTTTGTGGCAACATAAGAACTCATGAATAATCAGGCTTTATGGCATATTTAGCACGTAAAAGTGCCTTTAACACAGCCTTTTTGAAAGGCTTTGTGATAATTTGATTTATAACTGTCACTCATCGTCTGGTGGACAGTAAAAAGTAAGCGTTGACTGGCACAGCTCATTTCAATTTCCTGATTGATAATCCTATTTAAAGATTTCAAATAGGTTCAATTCATGTGATGAAACTGGCTGTCAGGATGGAATGAATTTTTTGTTTAGAAAATATTATTATTATGTTTTACACAATCTAATGAAACCAAAGCAAAAGATCATTGATATATATCAATAAAGCATTATATTGATAAATAATAACTTACTGGAAAAAAGTAAATATCGGCATTGATGACAATAAAAACCAGATAAAATTATCCTAATTCCTTTCCTTGAGAACTTACTTATGAAGTTGCTTATACTTGTTTTATTAATTTTTTTCGACAGTAACATCAGCAGAAAACATCTCTTTTAATTCACAAATCATGACGGTCACTATCAATCATTATGACGGTGGTAAAACTAATAAACGTCACATCCATGGATTACTTCATAAGATAAAAGAGGAGTGAGGGATGCATCACAGTGTATCAACAAAACTAACTCAACACTGTACCCAGGCAATTACTCAATTAAATCGTCAACATCATAAATCCTTGCCTGCCTGGATTGATGGATTTTGTCCTCTCTGAAAAGATAAAATTTAATCTCAAATAATAGAATAATATTACTTTTTTATATCTGAGTGAATGTAACAATTTCTTTACAAAATCTCAGGAGGAGTCTATATGTTAAGTTAACAAATCAATAATACCACGCCATTTATTACAGGAAGATATTGTGCTTTCTAATAAACAATTTCAAAGTTTCTCAAAAAATTATTTCCTAATTTTTATTCTTATATTCCTGTCAGCTTGTACAGAAAAACAACAAGTCATTAAATGGAACCTCCAGTCACAAGCAACGAAAACCAGTATTGATTACAAAGAATTAGAAAAAATGACGGCAAACATTAAAACTATGAGTAATGGCCGTCTGATTATTACACCTCATCCTGGAGGTGCTATTACGGGAGGTCCTGATATTTTTAATGCCGTGCAAGAACGTCGCATTGAAATGGGAAGTGGTTGGCCAAACTGGTGGTCTAGTCAGCACCCTGCCTGGGCTGTCATGAATGCAGGCCCATTTGATTTTATGAACATTGATGCCTCAATGATGTTTTTTCTTTCTGGCGAAGGAACTCAAATGGCCAATGAACTATCAAAACCAGAAGGAATTATCTGGCGCCCAGCATGGTGGCCAGGAATGGAATTTGGCTTGTTGTCTAAAGAGCCAATTAAAAAAATTGAAGATCTTGCTCAGAAGAAAGTTCGTATTGGACCAGGTTTGCCAAGTGAAGTCTTAACTGCCACAACTGGCGCGTTTTCTATTCCACTTGTACCCAGCGAAATACGTCCAGCTTTAGAAAATGGTGATCTAGATGCCGTTGAATGGACTACAACTTCTGGTGCATGGGATCTTGGTCTACAAAATATTGTCGGCTATGGAATTGTTCCCGCAATTTGGCAACCTTCCGTGTTAGCTGATTTTTTAATCAATGAACAAGCTTATAATGAATTACCCATTGATCTAAAAGTGATATTGGAAACTGCAATAAAGTCATACACTTTAACTACCACAATGAAAGCCAAAGTAGCAGACTTTAAAGCATTAAAAGAATTCAAGAACAGCAATATTAAATTAAGCCAATGGACTCAGGAAGACATTCAAACGTGGCGTGAAGTATCAGATAAGACATTACAACAATATTCTGATAAAGATGATTTTACCAAGCGACTCATTGAATCCAAAAAGTCATTTAAACAAGAGTATAACGAATATTATAAGTTATTTGGCCCCTATGATTAATATGTTATCTGGTTTTTCCAGTAGAAGAATATTCGTCGTTGGTACATTAATTATTGTTGTCTTCATGTCGATGTTTTTATACATTCGCATTGAACAAGCACAAGAACAAATGGAATTTAATTTAAATGAACGTGCTGATGATGTATTACAGCGTGTTTCTAGTAGTGTCTCTCCAACTGTTTGGAATATATACCAGAAATCTACTGGTAGATTTTATAGCCAAACAACTGCTTCAGCTATTCTTGATTCAGAACTCAGTGCCATGTTTCTTATCGGCATTAATGTCTATGGAAATTTTGGTCATCTCTTCATGGGAAGACTAAAAGATAGCAATGGAAAAATTATTCCATTTTCAAATAGCGATAAGAAACTATTTACTAATAATGATATTCATAAAAAATCATTACCTGTTGTACAGGGGAAAATGACTATAGGTCGAGTTGAAGTGTATTATAGTAGTGCCTCATATCTTCCTGGATTAAGAAAAATTTATTTTTTCGAATGTTTACAAATTATTTTTATAACTTCTTTAATCATTTTATCATTGTATCTGGTGGTCAAAACTTCTCAATCAAAAAACTCTGTTGAATTAGCTTTAAATGAATTACAAAACACTCAAGAACAATTAATTGAATCAGAAAAATTAGCGTCTCTTGGTTCATTAGTTGCTGGAGTTTCACATGAAATAAATACACCTCTAGGTGTGATCGTTACATTAACAAGCATGGTTTTAGAAAGAAATGAAAATATCCAAAATCAATTTTATGATGAAACTCTTACTCATTCAACAATGAAGGAATATCTTGAAGAGGTAGATAAATCGTTAAAACTATCAACTCATAGTTTGAATCGCGTTATCGATTTACTTAAAAGTTTTAAACACATAGCTGCTGATCAAATGATGGGTGATGAAAGAGAGATTAATTTGACTCAATATATTAAAGAAGTCATGAGTACTCTTTCTACAGAATTAAAAAAGAATCGTATTCAATACCAATTCAATTCAGAAAAAGAAATTCTTATTTCTACTGTCCCTGGAGCAGTGGCACAAGTATTAACAAATCTTGTTACCAATTCAATACGTCATGGCTTTGAAAATAAAAAGAAACGAAATATATCAATTAATATTATACCAAATGGTACTGATGCCACAATAATTTATGAAGACAATGGAAGTGGTATGACGTCCGATGTTTTAGATAAAATTTATGAACCTTTCTTTACAACAAAAAGGAACAAGGGTGGAATTGGTTTGGGGATGAATATTGTTTACAATAGTGTGAAAAAAACTTTACAAGGTGATATTAAGATTGATAGCACTCCTGGCATAGGAACTCGCTTTACAATTTTTTTACCTAAAATGACTTAAGATAATGAGTGATATTCTTTCGTAGCAAGATGATAATAGAGACGTTTACAATTGTTCAAATCCGATTTATATTAAAAGACTTAAATCAATTCTAATCTGATAAATTATTAGTTTCTTATTCAGTTAGTCAAGCGACAAGGCCTCTATTTAGGAATTAGAGGGCAAATTATTGAACACACTATTATTTACGTTACTTATCTAAGTAAATCATTTTCCACATACTAATTTCAATAATCATAATAAGCAGTTTTTAATTGCAATTGACATAAAGCAGCCAGAGTGTAAATTTTTGTAATGCATACAGACGACAACTTCAAAAAACTACAGCCCTTACACAACTCTGTTCTCCGTTGGCAGGTAGATCACCAACTTCGAATTACTAGTTTTCAGGGTGATACTCCATTATTTGATGAACTCAATACTACCCTTGATTGCTATCTGCAAGAACCACAACTATCAGTCTATTATAATGCCTTATCTGGTGTGTCTGGAAGCTATGAACATACGATAAAAGAACGCCAATTTTTAGTCTGTGTTGAGCCAACAGTTGACGGTTGTAGTGCGATAGCTATGGATATCACAGCCTACAAACAAAACCAGCTATCTATGTCCAAACTGAAACGGCACAATGAATTGATCCTGGAAGCTGCAGGTGAAGGAATATATGGTCTTGATATTAATGGTGTTGCAACCTTTGTAAACCCTACTGCAGTAAAAATGACAGGCTGGACTGCCGAGGAGACTATTGGCGGCAGCATTCACTACAAACATCATCACAGCCATGTTGATGGCAGCCACTATCCACATGAAGAATGTCCCATCTACGCTGCAATAAAAGATGGTGAAATACACCATGTGGATAATGAGGTGTTTTGGAGAAAGGATGGCAGTTGTTTTCCTGTGGAATACACCAGCACCCCGATCTATGAGGAAGGTCAATTAGCTGGTGCTGTCGTCGTTTTCAAGGATATTAGTGAACGTAAGCACTCTGAGAAGGAATTACTCAGCGCCTTTCAGGAAGTAAAGCAATTGAAAGAGCGCCTACAGGAACAGAATGTCTACTTACAAGAAGAAATTCGACAAGATCATAATTTTGGTGAGATCATCGGTCAATCACCCCCCATACAAAAGGTATTACAGGGAGTGCAGCAAGTAGCAGCCACTGATGCCACTGTATTAATTCATGGTGAAAGTGGTACGGGTAAGGAATTGATTGCAAGAGCGATTCATCAAAGCAGTGCTCGAAGTGATAAGCCATTGGTAAAAATTAATTGTGGGGCCATCTCTTCTGGATTGGTAGAAAGTGAATTATTCGGTCATGAGAAAGGAGCTTTTACTGGTGCAATAAATCAACGTAAAGGGCGTTTTGAACTTGCTGATGGCGGTACTTTATTCCTGGATGAAGTAGGTGAATTACCTCTTGATACTCAGGTAAAACTACTTCGTGCAATACAGGAACAAGAGTTTGAACGAGTAGGAAGTAGTACATCAATACAGGTTGATGTGCGAATTATTACTGCAACCAATCGAGATCTGTTGGAACTGGTAGAACAAGGGACATTTCGTCAGGATCTCTATTACCGAATTAATTTATTCCCATTGGAGATGCCACCACTTAGAGAGCGAAGTTCTGATATCCCATTACTGGTGCAACATTTTATCCTTCAAGCGGCCCGTAAATTCGGTAAATCTCTACAGGGTGTAAATCAAAAAGGGATGGCCGTATTACAGCAATATTCTTGGCCAGGAAATATCCGAGAGCTACAAAATGTTATTGAACGCGCTGCCATTCTTAGCAATGGAGAAATACTTTCAGTTGATGGTCTAATACCCTTCGTTTCGAATATAAAAGATGATCAAACATTATTGAGCATGGAGGAATTAGAACGACATCATATAAAACAGGTATTAGCTCATACTGATGGTGTAATCTCAGGACCCGATGGTGCTGCTCATATCCTGGGTTTACATCCCAACACCTTGCGCTCTCGAATGTTAAAATTAGGATTCCGTTTTTAAGCCATTACGATATTTCGTGAATTCACGAAATATCGTAAGCGACTAAGATTAACTCTTCTATTTCACGCATCCTTTCATTTTTCCTATCTACTTGTATATAAACATAAAAAATCAAAATTCTATTATTGGCATAAACCTTGTTATAGCTTACTCAATATAGATAACTTGATAGGAATGTAAGCCATGCAACAACAGGAGACTCTACAAACTATACCAATCCTGGTTGAAGAGCCTATATGGAAAGTCAATGTTGGGAGCAATAAGATTCATGCCAAACGAACCACAGGGCGTTTTCGTACCATCAAATGGTTGACGGCATCAACATGGTTGTTATTTTTTCTTGGCCCCTATCTGCGCTGGGACAATAGGCAAGCAGTCTTATTCGATATTGATGGTAGTCAGTTTCATTTATTCGGTGTAACAGTCTACCCATATGATCTTTGGATGTTATCATTTGTTTTAATTTTTTTTGCCATGCTACTAGTACTTATCACAGTATTAGTCAGTCGTGCCTTCTGTGGATATTTTTGTTTTCAGACAGTGTGGACTGATTTATTCAGCTGGATTGAGGAACATCTAGAGGGGCCACCTAGGGCACGAGTTGCCTTAGATATTGCCCCCTGGGGAATGCATAAACTAGCTATCAAGCTGACTAAACATTCAATATGGCTGATCATATCAATGCTAACAGGAGTTAGTTTTGCTGCCTGGTTTACCGATGCTTATCAACTTTGGATAAATTATTTTACTTTGCAGGCACATATTTCAGCCTGGATTGTTTTACTTATGTTTACCGTAGGAACATATCTATTTGCGGGCTTCATGCGAGAGCAGGTCTGTTTCTGGCTTTGTCCATATGCACGGATTCAGAGTGTTTTATATGACAATAACACTTTATTACCCACCTACGATAAATCCCGTGGTGAACCTAGAGCCAGGCTTGATCGAAGCTCTGAAAATCAACGAGTGGGTTGTGTGGATTGTGACCAGTGTTTAGCAGTTTGTCCAACTGGTATTGATATTCGTGAAGGAGAACAAATTGGCTGCATCACCTGTGGTCTATGTATTGACGCCTGCAACAGTGTTATGGATAAAATTAACCAACCCCGAGGTTTAATTCGTTATGATTCACTGAGTAATCAGCAAAGTACTAAATCTTATTATAGGTATCTACGTCCTCAGGTATTAGTCTCTTCTGTGATGATACTATCATCAATAATAATGATTTCTTATGGACTGAGTCACATTACCGAAGCAGAGTTAAGTATCAATCCTAAACGTCAACCTATGTATGTTGTGATGAGTGATGGAAAAATTCAGAATACTTACCAACTCAGGATATTTAATAAAAGTGAATCAGATAATCAGTATCGTGTAAATATTAAAGGTCTTGACAACATGATGATTACAGGCGATGAAAAACCAATACTGGTAAGATCAGGTGATGGGACAAACACCTTAGTTTATATTAAAGTCTCACCTGAACAACTGTCATCAAAGATATCTCCATTAACATTTCGTATAAAAAACATTTTAGGAAAATCTCCTCCTATCGAATATCAAAGTGTCTTTATCGCACCTTAAAATATATTGTACCGAACAATTTATTTTTATACTGCTCTATTATGTTTAAATAATATTTATTGAAATAATGGTGAAAAAAAATGACTAGTATTGCTATGACGCAATCACTGCAAGTTGAAATTGATGGCGCAGAACTACATAAAAAATACTATGGCATTGGTAACTTTGCTATCTGGTTTCTTATTTTTATTGAATTAACAGAGTTTGCTTTTTTCTTTATTGTTTTTCTAATTGGAAAATCTCACTATCCCGAAATTTTCTATCAAGGACCAACACAACTTCATACCATGTCTGGTATGTTAAATACTTTGATTCTAATTACTGGCAGCTTTTTTGTCGCACGGGCAGTTTCTGCAATAAAAAAAGAGCAGAGAGAAAAAACTATTATGTTTTTATGGCTTACCTTTATTATGGGAGCCACTTATTGCTTAGTGAAAGTTTGGGAGTATCAATGGAATATACAGTCTGGATTTGATTCTTCAAGTAATTATTTTTTTGGTGTTTATTATTATCTAACCTTTAATCACTTTGTACACGTACTAATGGCTATGTCAGTTATATTGTGGGTGGTTATCGGTATGCATATGGGGCATTATAATTCCAAACATCATTCGACGCTTGAAAGTGCGGGATTATATTGGCATATGATTGATTTGGTCTGGATTGTAATATTCCCTTTATTATATGTTATCAGGTAAAAAATATGATTAATCAACTAGCAGAAACTCATCGCATCAATTTCTTTTGGATAATACTGATAGGACTTACTTTATTATCGGCTTTTATTGCCGAGGCAGAAAAACCCACTAATTTTACAGTGTTACTTGTTTGTTTTACGATTACAATCAAAGGGCTATTTGTTATTGATGAGTTTATGGGCTCACGTAAGGCAATTCCTGTTATCCGCTATGCCATTCTTTCATTTTTTATTTTAATGCCTTTTCTTATTGCAATAAGTGTCATTTTTCCTGAATTGTTAGCAACGTTTACGACAATTAAATAGGAGATTAATGAGTAATTCATTATGATACAAAGTGATAAAAGTTCATTCTTATAATTAATAACAGCTATTTATTTTTATGCTGAACTTATTGGTTTATTATTCTAATTCCTGTTTGATTTCTTGCAAAACTTGTCTGAGATGCGTAGCATTTACTGGCTTTGTCAAAAACTTATCCATTCCTGAGGCATAACAATTTTCTTGTTCACTATCCATTGCATTCGCAGTTAATGCAACAATAGAGATATGCTCATCATCTTCCAGTTCTCGAATTTTTTGGGTTGCTTCATAACCATCCATAACAGGCATTTGACAGTCCATAATGATGACATCGTATGAGCCTTTCTTCCAGGCATCTACGGCGAGTTCTCCATTTTCTACAACATCAACTTTACAACCCACTTTTTTCAATAAAGTCTTCGCCACCATTTGATTCACTAAATTATCTTCAGCAAGTAATACATTCAATTGAATCACATTATCTTTTGAAATTTCTTCACCATCAGGCCGACATCGGCCAATCACAAATGTATCTGAGTTAGCAACATCATAAATAAATTGTTTAAAAAGTCTTGGACTAAATGGCTTTTTAATAAAGCCATTTAGTCCAAGACTTTTATATCTTTGCTCTAGATTTGTTTCATTTTTATTATTAATCACCGATGTTTTAAAATAATTTTTTTCTCTCTTAAACATTTGGACTGTCTGTGAATTTAATAGTTCTTTAATATCTTCATCACTGACCTTACCACAAAAGATAGTAATTAATGTCTTAAACTGATTGTTAAAATTTTTATTGGACATCTCTCCAATAAATACTTCAGCCTCACTTGTCTTTTTAAAATGTTCAACTTTTACATTCCATTGAGTGATGAGTTCTGTTAAAACTTTTAAGCCTACTGGCAAACCACCAATTAGTATCAATGTTGTATCTTCGGTTAAATTCTTAGTGATTTTTTCTATCTTTTTCTGAAGACTACCAATAGGAAGTTCAAATCTTGCCCAGAATGATGAGCCTTTATCAATTTCACTTTCAAGACCAATTTCACCACCCATTAATTCACATAACTCTTTACTAATCGCAAGTCCAAGACCCGTACCACCAAATTTTCGTGTTGTTGAAATATCAGCTTGATTAAATTTACCAAAGACATAGTCAATTTTATCAGGACTAATGCCAATACCAGTATCTTCAACTCTGATACTCAAATCAATATATTGCTGATTTAATTCATGACAAACCACATCAATTAGTACATGCCCTTTAGATGTAAATTTAATCGCATTACTAATAAAATTGATCACTATTTGCCTGATACGAATAGCATCTCCAATTATATATTCGGGAATAGTTTGATCAAAACGGCACTCTAATTCAATTTGTTTTTCTTTAGCTTTAACATCATTAATTTCAATTGCTTCTAAAATTAGTTTATGAAAATTAAACTGTACAGGGTCAATATCCAATTTTCCTGATTCTATCTTTGAAATATCAAGAATATCATTAATAATATGTAATAGAGAGCTTGCCGAGGATTGAATTTTATGAACAAAATCTTCTTGTTCATTATTTAAATGTGTATCAAGCAACAGACCACTTAAGCCAATGACACCATTCATTGGTGTACGTAGTTCATGGCTCATGTTAGCAACAAAATTACTTTTCTGTTCATTATTTGCTTCAGCCAGTTCTTTTAATTTTTTGAGATTTTGTTCATATTCTTTTTGTGCCGTAATATCCAAACCATAGACCTGGACAAGATTCAGTTCTTGATGTTCAATGGGATGAAAGTTCCATAAGTACCATTTTCTATTTGCTTCGTTCTCAATTCCTTCAATAGTCTCATTATTTTCAATACAGCGATGTAATATATCTTCAATATTATCAGGAAGAATTTCTGGACGCCCCATTTCATCAAAACCTGACTCTACCATTAATTCAGTCATTGCCGGGTTGGCATAATGAATCATAACCGCATCATCTAATTGCAAAATAGGAGCTGGACTCAATTCAGCAAAAAGAGATAAACGTTGAACTTCACTTTCACTATATCCTGACTCTGAACAATCACGAAATAAAACAAGAATACTATTATCATTTTTTTCAGATGACATTGAGTCTGAAGTAAGCATTTTTGCATCAATCTGTAAATAAGATCCTTCCTTGTCGACCCAAACAAGTTCGGTTATATTTTTCTGCTTTTCCGCTATGTCTTCATCACTTTTAAATCGATGATTAAAACAACAGTTTTCACTATTATGTCGATAACGACCCTCAATTGCACAAAGTGTTTCATGTGCATTTCGTCCTATGATATCAGCTTGAGACCATTTTAGTATTTTTTCTGCTGCTGGATTAAGTGCTACAATATGATTCTGTCCATCAATATGTATGACACCATCTGATAAATGATTATATAGACTGAGTGCAGTTGAATTTGTTATGGATTGATTAGACATTTTGATTTAAAAATTCACCTTTTTTGTAGAAATTCTAAACCGATACTACACGTAATAACCCTAATGGATCATCTACATCATCGATAGGATCTATTACTTTAACTATACTAATATTATCATCTTCATTTTGATTGGCCAGATCAATAATTTTTTCACTTTTACATACCTGACCATTATTTTCATAGATAATTTTAACTCGAGGTAAAAGTGGTTTTTGTTTGTCTATTTCAATCACTAATGCCTTTTCACCATTACTGAGTTCAATAGCACTAGTTAATGGAAAAATTCCCATGACATGGATCATTTCACTTACAACCGTTTCACTAAACAAACCTTTTCTAGCATCATGGTAGATTTTTTTTAAAGCATTTGCAGGCAACATACCAGGTTGATCAGTTAAGCCATGTATATACTCATCATATAAGTCAGCAACTTGTAAAATTTCTGTTAATTTGTGAATCTGATCTTTTTTTAACTGCCCTGGATAACCACTACCATCATTGCTTTCATGATGCTGTTTGACTAGTACCTTCACTGTATCAGGGAAGTCTTCACTCTTGTTGAGCACATTTTCAACAATCGATGGATGTTGTTTTATCAATTGCATTTCAGCGGGTGTATATGCTTTCTTTTTGCCTAATAAATGCATAGGTAATCGAGACCAGCCTGTATCATGTAACAAAGCCGCCATGCCAAGTTCATTCACTTCATCTTCTGTACAACCTAATTTCAATGCTAATGGTAAGATAACAGCAAAGACACCAAAGCCATGATCACTTAATTTTAAATCCTGACGATGTAAGTGTAGCATCGTTAATAATGCCTGATCGTTTCGACTGATACTCTCAAGTGTTTCATCAATAACGGGGGTAATATCTTTTACCGAAACGGCTTGTCCTTCTTTAATCATATTTCCCAGCTGATTCACCAGCTGACTGATTTTGCCTTGTAAAACTTTCGCCACTTTCAGTTCTTCACTGAGTTCGGCTTTGCCCAAATCTTTTTTAATTTGTTTTTTTTCTTCAACAGGAGAGAGAATAGAGGACGTTTCAAGCACACTATCAGTTTGATTTATTTTGGTTGATTCTTTGACCTCTGCCTGAACATCATTACCACGAGACAAATCAATGGATAAATTTTTTACACCTGCTTTTTTTAATAAAGCAATGTCATTGTTGGTACTGATTTTACGACGATGACGCAAAAAAGGACTTTGCATCCATGAGATATCAAGCTCATGGATAAACATACCTTTACGCAGTTGAGATATTGAAATCTTTCTTGTAGACATACCCTTCAGTATAGACAAATTATATGGAAAAAGTAATCTAAGCTTTGTCTTTCAAATCATTGTTATTATAAAAATAAAACATCATAGTGCTTTACATTGATGCTTGAATACTTTGTATTACGGGAGCCACAGAGGGTCGAATACCACGCCAAATATTGAATGATTCCGCAGCCTGTCCCACCAGCATACCAAGTCCATCACTAATATTGGTCACACCATGCTGGGCAGCCCACTGCATAAATGCAGTAGGCTGGGCTGCATACATCATGTCATAACAATATCCATCTGGCGCAAGTAAGTTATCAGGAAGAGGAGGAACTTCACCGTGTAAACTGGCTGCAGTTGCATTAATGACCAGATCAAATTGTTGGTCAGTTAAAGATTCATATCCTCCAGCATCAATACTTTGCGTCTCTTTATCTTTCATATCACTGAAAAGGCGCGCCAGTTCAATGGCTTTGGATGCGGTACGATTTACAATACTCAGCGTTAGCGGCTTCTTATCTAAAATAGGTCCAATCACACCTCTTGATGCACCACCAGCCCCTAATATAAGTACTCTTTTTTGACTGATTTCCCAGCCCAGATGATCAACAATGTCGTTAACCAAACCAACACCATCAGTATTATCACCTACAATTTCACCATTTTTATTAAGTACTAAGGTATTCACAGCACCAGCTCTTTTTGCTCTATCGGTGAGCGTATCAGCTAACTTCCAGGCATCCAGCTTAAATGGAACTGTGACATTCAGACCTTTGCCACCATGACCTTGAAAATGACTAACTGCCTGATTAAAGCCTCCTACATCTACATGTATTGCCGTATATTCCAGCTTCTGACCTGTTTCCAAAGCAAATGCAGTGTGAATCTGTGGTGATTTACTATGATTGATAGGATTACCCATCACTGCATAGAGATCGGGCTTATCAAAATCAAATAGGTCACTCATGTCTTTTTATACTCTTTAAAAATAAGGAAGCTCTCTAGATTCTACTTAGAGCTTTTTTTCTATTAAATTGCTTTACAGAAACTTAATCCTATTCAGCTTCCTGCTCAATTTGTTCACGCTTTCTACGTTTAATTACTTTTTTATTCTGGTGACGTAAAACCATAAGTAGTAACCAAAAAACAATCAGAAAAGAAATGAGCTTGGTCATATTAGCTTCAATATCACCTGGTTCAACCATAAGATAAAAAGTACCCGCAACTCCAGAAACACCACCTAAAAACATGGCGATAAATGCCAGGGCAATAAATATAATAAAATAAATTAAGTTTAGTATTATTCGCATAATGTTACTCATTTAACCATTGAGCGACTTGCTTACCAAAATAAGTCAAAATACCATCTGCTCCTGCACGCTTAAAACATAGCAAAGATTCTAAAATGACTTTTCGTTCATCTAACCAACCATTTTGAATGGCAGCCATAAGCATCGCGTATTCACCACTAACCTGATAGGCATACGTTGGCACACCAAATTCTTGTTTAACTCGACGAACAATGTCCAGATAAGGCATGCCCGGTTTAACCATAACCATATCTGCACCTTCTTCCAGATCCATTGCCACCTCTAATAAAGCTTCGTCAGTATTAGCGGGATCCATTTGATAAGTACTTTTATCCGCTTTACCTAAATTAGCAGCCGAGCCAACTGCATCTCTGAAGGGGCCATAAAAACTGGATGCATATTTTGCTGAATAGGAAAGAATTTTAGTATAAATATAATTGTTTTCTTCTAAAGCATCTCGAATTTCACCAATTCGACCATCCATCATATCTGAAGGTGCAACCACATCAGCACCGGCTTCAGCATGGGATAATGCCTGTTTTATTAGAACTTCAACAGTTTCATCATTCAGTACATAACCTGAGCTGTCAATAAGTCCATCTTGTCCATGCGAAGTAAAAGGGTCTAATGCAACATCCGTAATAACACCCAAATCAGGATAGGCATCTTTTAATGATTTTACTGCTCGTTGAGCCAGGCCATCAGGATTATAAGCTTCTTCCGCACCATCTGTTTTAGCACTTTGTGGAGTCACTGGAAACAGGGCAATTGCAGGAACACCTAATGCAACCAGCTCATTAGCTTCTTTTAGTAGGAGATCAATACTGAGTCGCTCGACACCAGGCATAGAAGAAACACTTTCACGCTGCTCTTTACCTTCAAGAATGAACATTGGATAAATAAGATCATTAACACTTAAGTGAGATTCACGCATTAAGCGTCTTGAAAAATCATCACGACGCATACGGCGCTTACGTGTAAAGGGATAAACGGTTGAGGTATTCAAAACTCTCTCCTATAAAAAATCAGCTCAAAAATTTCGTGCAATAAGACTGAGTGTATTGGCTTTAAAAGGCAAGGGGATAGTGACAATATGGCCACTACCAGGTGCAACTTCCATTGCCTCGCCTTTTTTACTGGTAATTGACTCCAATGTAAATGTCTGATTACCTTCAGGCAAAATTAACTCCAGTGTATCACCCACAGAAAAACGATTTTTAACATCCACTAAAGCCGTTTGATCCGCCTCATTATATTCTATAATCTCACCAACAAACTGTTGGTTTTTACTGGTTGAGTGATTATCCATGTAATTTTGATATTCATGGGTATGATGACGTTGATAAAAACCATCGGTATAACCGCGATTTGCCAGACTATTCAGATCAGCATACAACTCCATATCAAAGGCTTCACCTCTGGCAATTGCATCAATAGCCTGACGATAAACCTGTGCTGTTCGAGCAGCATAATAATGAGATTTAGTGCGTCCTTCAATTTTTAGTGAATCCACGCCAATTTGCATTAGCCGTTCGACATGTTCCAGAGCACGTAGGTCTTTAGAATTCATAATATAGGTGCCATTCTCATCTTCGATAATGGGCATATATTCACCTGGCCGCTCACTTTCTTCAATCAGATATACTTTATCTGCGTCAGGATGACGTACCATATTACTGTCATCTGGAAATGCTTCTGGTGAATTCATCGCAGCAAAAGGATCAAAATCAATTTTTTGTGGCTCTGCCTTCTTGATATCGCCGCTAACATCTTCATCAGCATCATGAACCTTATATTCCCAGCGGCAAGCATTAGTACAGGTGCCTTGATTAGGATCTCGATGGTTGAAATAACCAGACAATAGACAACGACCAGAATAAGCAATACAAAGCGCCCCATGAACAAAAACTTCTAGTTCCATATCTGGACATTGCTGACGGATCTCTTCAATTTCATCCAGTCCTAACTCTCTTGACAAAATAACTCGTTCCACACCGACAGATTTCCAGAAATTAACCGCAGCATAATTTACCGTGTTCGCCTGCACCGAAAGATGAATATGCGCTTCTGGCCAGCGCTCTCTCACCATCATGATAAGCCCTGGATCAGCCATAATCAGCGCATCAGGTTTTAATTCAATGATGGGCGCAATATCATCCATATAGGTTTTGATTTTGGCATTATGAGGAATGACATTTGAAGCAAGAAAAAATTTCTTGCCATTCTCATGAGCTTCATTAATACCGATTTCAATATTCTCATAGGTAAAATCGTTATTTCTCGCTCTCAAGCTATAACGCGGCTGTCCTGCATAAACAGCATCAGCACCGTATGCATAAGCATAGCGCATGTTTTTGAGCGTACCTGCAGGAAGCAGTAGTTCAGGCTTTTTTATCACTTCGTTCTCTTTCAAGGAGTTACTAATAATTACCATATGTTGCTTAACAATTAATCGATAATATGTTTTGAATAGGCAAATTAAATTATAAACAGTTCACAATTATACTCTTTTTTCTTGTTTATGTGCCTTCTTTATTAGAAAATACCCAGTTGGAATAATTGAGTCGTGCTTATCTTTTATCAAGTTAAGTCTGTTAGATGATTCACCTCTGGTTCATCATGACTCTGTTAACGTAAATGGAAATTACTTTCGGATTAACTTGTCTAATATTCTAGTTAGAATCTGAAACTTGAAGGCTGTCAATTTTGGGAGAGCACATGTTTAATAATCTTACTCGTAACACACTGTTCATTATGCAATCATTATTATTTGCACTCGTTTTTATGTTGAGTTCAGCTTTATCTGCAAGCGCTGATACTGAAACAACCCCTGCTCCACAACAATTGATGGAAGATACCTCTAAAGAAATGATAAAAGCTTTTATGGAAAATACTGAGGCCATTCGAAAAGATCCTGAGGTTGCCCATACACTGATCACAGATAACCTGGTTCCAAAAATCAATTTTCCTTTAATGTC
>JAPHSW010000012.1 GCA_026196615.1 Gammaproteobacteria bacterium
AAATCAATTGCGACTGGTTGAAGGACGTTTTGGTAGGATATTATCAAGTGATTCAGCGACTTATGAGCTAAAGCTACCGCAAAGCGGTTTTGTTCAACAA
Source organism: Gammaproteobacteria bacterium (assembly GCA_026196615.1). GTDB lineage: Bacteria > Pseudomonadota > Gammaproteobacteria > GRL18 > GRL18 > GRL18. The sequence continues at coordinate 101 of JAPHSW010000012.1, forward strand.
TTAAATATACGGAAACACGAATATTGGATAAGCACGATTTCGTATTTCTCTTTCCTATACTATCAGATACTATTGATTTTAAAGGATATATTTAATATAGCATAGTAAAAAACAAGAATCAGTGTTTTTCTTGATAGACTGAATTTTTATCTCTGCTTTTTGAAATTGGAATCTTGAACTAGGTAGTCTCACTAATTGCAGCATATAGTAAAAATTTAGATTGAGTTTATGTGAAGTAAAAATTACTGATTTTTTAGAAAAGAGGTAAGCTGTATTATATAAATAAATTAATGGTTTAAGATAAAACAAACAATTTGTATTAAGTGAAAATTAGCCCATGCTTACTACCAGAAATTTGCATTTCGTGATATTTAATAAATTTCAACCTTGACGCTCATGAAGTAAATTTTTTAACTGATTTAGCATCATATCCTGTATCTTATGAAGCTCCATTAACTTTGACTGAGGCTCAATCTTTTGTCTTTGTAAATTGCACAGTTCTTCACCTAATTGATGAATTTTTTCATGTAGAGGTAAAATTGATTGGTAACTTTTTAAACCACCATAACGTTCTTTACCTTTCCCTTTAAACCACTGACCAAACCGACATTCATTAGTTGACAACGGAGGTAACATTACACTTTTACTATCATTATAGTCTTCTATGGCTCGAACCCATGCACGATGCTCAATACCGGCATAGAGCAATGTGTAATCATCTTTGTTAATTTCCTGTACTTGCTTCCAACGTAGATCGGGTTGCCAGCTTGCTACCCATTCAGGAAATTCATCAGCAGGCATGGGACGAGCAATACCAAAACCTTGAGCAAACTCACAGCCCAATTGCAACAATAATTCACCATGTTCAACCGTTTCTACACCTTCAGCAATAACTTCACGTTGAAATGCTGAAGATAAGCCAAGTATACCTTCCAGAATAGCAAGATCTTCTGGATCATTTAACATATCACGAACAAAGGAACGGTCAATTTTCAAAGTAGAAGCAGGTAAACGCTTTAAATAAGTCAATGAAGAATACCCAGTTCCAAAATCATCTAATGCAAACTTCACTCCTATTTTCTTGCACTCATCAATAATATTAGAAACATAAGTAATGTCTGCTAATGCACTAGTTTCTAGTATCTCTAATTCTAAAAAATGACTTTCCACACCAGAGTGTTGCTGTAGATTTGAATTTAATTTTGAAATAAAGTCAGACTGCTGTACTTGCAATGCAGAGATATTAACACTGATTGATTTTTTTAAACCGATTTCATGCCATGCTTCTAATTGAGTTAATGCATTCGAGATCACCCAATCACCAAGCTCAATTAAAAGAGAATTATTTTCAATGACAGGTAGAAATTCAACGGGTGATAATAAACCAAGTTCAGGGTGTTGCCACCGTATCAAAACTTCAGCTCCAATAATATCCCCGGTACGCATATTTACTTTTGGTTGGTAATACAAAACAAATTCTTTATTCTCAAACGCTTGTCGAATACGTTCAAGACTTTCATGATGTCCTCGAATGTTAGTATCTTGTACTGTATCAAATATATGAAATTGATTTTTTCCACTTAACTTGGCTTGATACATGGCCTGATCTGCTTGCCTTAAAAGTTGGTCAGCATCAATTGTTTCTTTTTGAGGAAAAAAAGTGACTCCTAAACTGGCTGATACTTGCAATTCAATCTTATCAATATGCACTGGCTTTGAAGCAATCGAAAGTAGGCGTTCCAAAAACTGAACATAATCATTTTTATCTGAAAGTTCACTTAATACAGCAACAAATTCATCACCACCTATACGCGCAAATGTATCTTTATCTCGAAGTGTATTATTCAATCGTTTAGCCAAAATAACCAATAGTTGATCACCTATATCATGACCATAATTGTCATTAATATCTTTAAAGCCATCCAGATCAAGATAGACCACAGCAAGTAGTTGAGAATGACACTGCACATGACTCATGGAGTGCTGTAATCTTTTGGATAAAAGCACCCGATTTGGAAGGTTTGTCAATGCATCAAAATGTGCAATGTATTCCAACTGCTGTTGATACTCTTTTTTTCGAGTAACATCTTCCTTAATGGCTAAATAATTAACAATTTTTCCTTTCGAATCAACAACAGGAGCTATATGCGCATGCTCCCAATATAATTCACCATTTTTTCGACGATTCTGGATATCACCTTCCCAGGCTTTTTTGGAAGAAATTGCACTCCATAATTCAACATATGTCTTTTTTGAGGTTTCTCCAGACTGTAAAATTTTGGGGTTTTGTCCAATAACTTCTTTTGCATGATACCCTGTAATTTTTTCAAATGCTGGGTTTATATAGGTTATTTTAGCATTTGAATCGGTTATAACTATTGATAAAGGACTCTGTTCTACAGCTTGAGAGAGTATTCGTATTTGTTCTTTAGATTGTGTTATCTCTGTGTTCTTCTGGGATGCTTCATAAACTGAAGTGATACTTAATTGAATAGTATCTCGGAAACGCTTCATCAACTTCCGATACTTGTTAGAATGTTTATTTTTCTTGGAATCTAAGATACAGAGTGTCCCAAATATTTCTCCTGTTGGCCATGTAAGTGGCAGGCCATAATAAGAAATCATTCCAAGTTCAATATCAGGATTATGCTCCCATAATGGATCATTCAAAGCATCTGGAACCAATAATTCCTGATGTGTGTCCATTACAGTTTCACAATATAAACCAGTATCCAGGGTTGCCCTCTCTCCTGATTTATATACATTTTTTTTATTATTACTTTTAACAAAAACTTCGATTTCATGTGGGTGAACACGCATGATTAATGCGGCGGGAACATTAATAATTTCAGCAATAAGGTCAGTGGTTTCCTGCCAGTTATTCATTACTTCAACTGGTATAGATAGGTGTTCAATAATAGAGTATTTGGAAACCATTCTAGCTTGATTACTCAATTGTTAATTCTCAGGGTCTGAAAGTTCTCATACTACATAGTAACTTTCCCTGTAAGCCGATTTATATCGGACTAGAATAGCATAAAGAAGAATCTCTATAGATAAATTATAGGAGAGTTTATGGCATAATTCAAACTGAAAACCTGAGGATAAAAACAACCAATATATAATAAATTGGTATTATAGTGCTGGAATAGTATAGAGACTGATTTCTAATGACATAACGCTTTTTTTACAATGAAGAAAAACCTTTTTGAATCACCCCGCTATTATAAAACTTCATAATATCAATACCATAATCTATCGGTCTCACGGTACGTTTTATAGTATACATTTCACCGCCAACATCCTCTTCTCTTTTGGACAAGTCGATTAGCTTTTCTTTTTTAGGTTTTTTGTCCGCACCTAACAGTAAAATAATTTTAGGGCGCAATTTTTCATCCTGATTCACTTCCACAACAATGGCGATTTCATCATTCGTTAATTGCACAGTACTGCCTGGTGGATAGACACTCAGACACTCAATAAATTTCAGAACTAACGCATAATCAAGATGTTTACCACTCATTTTAGTCATAATATCAATAGCTTCTAAATGACTACAACCTTTACGATAGACTCGGTCACTGGTCAGTGCATCATACATATCAGTAATCGCAACAATTCGAGTCGCGCGAGTTAATTTGTCTTGACCAATTCCTCTAGGATAGCCTTTTCCATCCACTCTCTCATGATGAGAATAGGCTACATTAATAACCGACAAAGGTACTCGACCTTTAGATTTTTTCAAAATTTTCAGACCAAGAACGGTATGGTACTTCATGATCTTAATTTCTTTGCCTTCTAATTTCCCAGGCTTATTCAGGATTTTATTAGGAATTAACATTTTGCCCATATCATGTAGCATCCCACATAGACCAAGGTCTTTAAGCTCTTTTTCAGATAAACCAATATGACGTCCCAAAGCCACTGAGAGGACGCAGACATTCATACTGTGTTGAGAGGTATATTCATCACGATTTTTTAATTGTGTTAGCCACATCAGCGCATCAGGCGTTTTTATTACACTATGTACCACATGATCAACAGCTTCTTTGGCTTCTTCTATATCAAGATTTTGATTCACATCAACACTTTTTAAAAAGCCTTGAATCAAGCGTGATGTTTTACTAAAAATTCTATCAGCACGAGAAATTTCTTGAATAAAAGTACGGATCTTTTTAGGAGGAGCAGGATAAACGATTTCTTTACGTTTTTCTTCTTGTAAAAATTGGACTTCTTTTTCTATGACACGAGTCGTATCAATATAAACAAAATTACAGACTTCCTGTACCTGAGCAATATGTTTGTCTGTTGTCAGAAAAAAGCCTTGAAATAAAAATGGAGATTCTAACCATGGGCGATCTAATTCAGTAACATACATACCCAGTACCAGTTGTTCAACTGATATTTTGTGTTTTATTAATTGGGTATCAAGTGTTGTTTTCTTCATCTGTAATTTCGTCAGATTATATAACTAAAACAAGTCAGATCAGTGTTCCTTCAGATACTCACTTACAAAGTATCAATATGGTTACATTGTAATATGGGATAAATTTCCATCTGATAGCATGAGCACATTATCCATACGCGAAGCCAACTTTTCATCATGAGTTACAAGCACCAGACTGATGTTCATTTCTTCATTCAATTTTATCAGTAACTCATAAACTTGTTTTGCAGTCGTATTATCTAAATTACCGGTCGGTTCATCAGCTAGCAAACACTTTGGATTGGTCACTAAAGCTCTGGCAATAGCTGCACGTTGTCTTTCACCACCGGATAACTCTCCGGGTTTATGTTTTAAGCGATGACTCAATCCCACCTGCTCTAACAAATGAGATGCTTTTTCTTTTGCCTGAGCGCTACTATCTCCACGAATTAACAAAGGCATCGCCACATTTTCCAATGCAGTAAATTCTTGTAATAAATGATGAAACTGATAAACAAAGCCTAGCGTCTTATTGCGTAAAATTCCAAGTTTTTTTGCATTTAATTGGCTCACATCACAGCCATTAACCAATAATTTACCTGACTTTATCTTATCCAGTCCCCCCATCATGTATAACAAGGTACTTTTTCCAGAACCAGAGGCACCAACAATGGCAAGACGCTCCCCAGTTTTAACCTGCAAATTCACGTTCTGGAAAATATCAACCCGACTGGTGCCATCATCAAAATACTGACTCAAATTTTGGCAATCAATAATAATATTACTGTTCTCTTTATTCATGGAATTATTCATATCGAAGTGCCTCAGCAGGTTGAACTCGCGAAGCTCGCCAGGCGGGATAAATGGTTGCCATAACGGTCAGTGAAAATGAAATAGTTGCTGTCGTTATCACATCAGACCACTTCATTTCAGAAGGCAAATCACTAATTAAATAAACTTCAGGTGCTAAAAATTTTATTCCCAAAACACTTTCTAAAGCAGGCACTATGGTTTCTATATTTTGAGCGGTCAATATTCCTGTCACAACCCCCAGGAGTGTTCCAACCAATCCAATCAACATCCCCTGAGAAATAAAAATACGCATAATCATACTTGGACTGGCTCCAAGAGTTCTCAATATGGCAATATCAGCTTGTTTATCATTAACCACAATAACCAGAGTCGAAACAATATTAAATGCTGCAACGGCAATGATCAAAGAAAGAATAATCAGCATCATGGTTTTTTCAATATTAATAGCTCGAAATAAATTAGCATGATGCTGAGTCCAGTCGATAACACGATGATAGCCAGGAATTTTCCCTTCTATTTCTCGACTGATACGAGGGGCATCGTACAAATCATCCAGCTTCAAACGAATACCAGTTACCAGACCTTTCATTTTAAATAATGTTTGTGCATCTCGAATGTGTATAAGTGCCATATTGGCATCATATTGGTTATGCCCCATTTCAAAAATTCCAACCACAGTAAAACGCTTGAGTCTCGGCATAATACCCGCAGGAGTCACATTTGCTGAAGGTGTTACCATAGTGACTTTTGAGCCAACCACAGCACCAATCGAGCGAGCCAGATAACGTCCAAGAATGATGCCATATTTTTTTTCATTCAGTGCTTCATAACTGCCACGATACATATTCTTTGAAACTTCTGAAACACTTTTTTCTTCTTCTGGAACAACACCACGAATCAATGCGCCATGAACATTTGAGTCATTGGTTAACATGCCTTCTTTAAGGATGTAAGGTGCAGCACCTTCGACATGGGGTTGTTGTTCAACCAATTTATCAAGAGATTGCCATTCCTTCATTTTACCGCTCATACTACTAATTGTTGCATGAGAAGCCATCCCTAAAACACGATCTCTTATCTCCGATTGAAATCCATTCATAACTGATAAAACAGTAATAAGAGCCCAAACACCAACTGCAATGCCCATAAATGAGCTGAGAGTTATAAAAGAAATGAATTGGTTTCGACGCTTTGCACGAGTGTAACGAAAGCCAAGAAAGAGTGATAATGGTTTAAACATATGTGTTAAAAGTGTTCCTGTTAAAGCACTGTAAAAAAACAAAAATTTAATTAATTGTCTACGACTGATAATTTTCTTGTTAGATTAATTCCATCTGGAATCCATTTATTAGAAAGTGTTTTACCAGAAAAAGTGACACCATAAGCCAGAACTTCAACACCATTTTCTTGTACCTGAGCAAGTGTTTCAGCATATACAGGATCGATTTCTTTGGCTGCACGAACTGTTTTTATATCATCTCGTTGAACACAAAAAAGGATCACACCACGATGCCCTTGCTTCACCATGTGTTCCAATTCACGCAAGTGTTTTGTACCTCTTGCAGTGACAGCATCTGGAAATGCTGCAATACCTGATTCAAAGCTGGCTGTTACATTTTTTACTTCAATATAACATTTTTGACCATCATTTTGGGTTAATAATAGATCGATGCGACTTTTTTCTTGACCATATGGTACTTCTGTCTCAATTTGCTCGTAATCACCGGGTTGATCACATAGTTCAGAAATTGAACCATTTTCAATTGCTTCTTTAACCAGTTTATTGGCCAATAGAGTATTAATTCCAATAAGATTTGTTACTTCAGAATTTGAATTTTGAGACGAGGCATCATTCGTTGATGAAAGCTCCCAACTATACAGATATTTGCGCTTGGGATTTCGGCTATTACTGATCCAGACAGTACTGCCAGGAATAGCACAGCCTGTCATAGACCCCGTGTTTGCAGTATGAATCGTTATGAATTTTGTTTTTTTTCCTTGAACTTCTATTTCTGTCTCTAACTCAATGTCTGCCAAAAAGCGTTTATATCGTTTAATTAAGCGGGCTTTGATTAATGGTTCAGCATATTTCATTTATTCAATTTTAAGATAACCGTCAGAGTCTATGAGAGAAAGGCATTAAACATTTGAGCTTTGCAAAAAAACACTCAAGCGTTGTACTGCCTGTTCCAGAGAATTAATTTCTCTGGTATAAGCAAAACGAATATAGCGCTCAGGATGATTATGACCAAAATCAATACCTGGAGTAACAGCAACACCTGTAGCAGCTAAAATTTCATGTGCCAGAGTCATACTATCATCAGTAAAAGCGCTACAATCACAATAAAGATAAAATGCACCTTGTGGTTTAACGGGTATTTTGAAACCCAGTTCTAGTAACTTAGGATAAAGATAATCTCTACGTTGCTGAAAAATCTGTCGCCTTTGTTCCAATATTTCAATGGTTTCAGGTAAAAACGCAGCCAGTGCTGCTTCTTGAGCAGTGGTTGGAGCCGCCAGAAATAAATTTTGAGCTAGATGATCACAAGCTTGCACCAAATGTTCAGGTACAATACACCAGCCTAAACGCCAGCCCGTCATTTGAAAATATTTAGAAAAGCTGTTGATAATTATGACATGTTCATTCTGCTCTCCTGAATTATCCTCTTTCTGGCAAGAAGACAATGCACAAGTGGGTTCAATGTCATAAACCAGACCTTGATAAATTTCATCAACAATCAGATAGGCATTTTTATCTTTAACCAGTTGGATGATTTTCTTCATTTCATCTTCTGGAACGATAGTGCCTGTTGGGTTGGCTGGGGATGCAATGAGTACTGCTTTGGTATTCTGTTGCCAGTTTTGTTCAATAATGTCAGCGGTTAACTGATAAGATGTTGATTCATCGACACCAATTGCCTGTATTTCACCATCCACAAAGCGTATAAAATTTCGATTACAGGGATAGCCTGGATCAGCCAACATAACAGCATCACCTGAACCAATCAACGCCCCAATGATGAGCAACAAAGCACCAGAGGCTCCCGTGGTAATAACAACATTTGATGCAGCCACGTTCAAAGAATATTGAGTCTGATAAAAATCCGCAACCGCATGCCTTAGAGACATCAGACCAAGACTGGGAGTGTAATGAATATCGCCTCGTTTTAAGGCTTCAATACCAGCATCAATAATAGGTTGTGGTGTATTAAAATCCGGTTCACCCACTTCCAGGTGAATGATATCCTCACCCTGCTGTTCCAGTGCCTTGGCTTTACCCAATAAATCCATCACATGAAATGGTTCAATCTTTTCCATGCGTTTTGCCAGTGGTGTTTGTTGCTTCACCGACATTATGCCTGAAGTAATTTTTGTGCACTTTGCAAATTAAAGTAAGATTCATCGCAATGGCCTTGAATAACTTCCATCGCTTGATCAGGCTCACCAAAATCACTTAAGACCAATTCTGCATCAGTAAAATCATGATCGCTGGTGTAATCATTAATAGTTACAATTGTTTTCAAATCTGCACCACGAGATGATAATAAACCATTGTAAGAATCTTCAAATGCCAGACATTGTTCTGCCTTAAGATTCATTTTTTCAATGGCGTAAAGGTAGATATCCGGAGCAGGTTTTTTAGCTGGAACAATATCACCAGCAGCGATGACTTCAAACCAGTCTACAGATTCAGCACCCAACGTATGGGTTAATAATGCTGTCACATTGGCTGGAGTTGTTGTTGTGGCAATCGCCATGCGCAAACCAGCATCTCTTGCTTCCTGAAAAAGGCGTACAACCCCCGTACGAAGTGGTACTGCGCCATCTGCCATTAACTGTGTATAAAATTTTGTTTTAGAAGCATGTAAACCTGCCACAAAGTCATCAAAATTATCTGGCTTAGAAAAAGCATGTCCACGCTCATCAGGATAAAAGTCATTTAAATAATAACGGATACGCTCCTTTCCACCAGTCACTGCTAATAGTTGACCATAAAGCTCAACACTCCAATGCCAGTCTAATCCCGCTTCTTCAAATGCCATATTGAAAGCAACTAAGTGCCCATCTCGTTCTGTATCAGCCAATGTGCCATCAACATCAAATATAAGTGCTTCTAATTGACTCATAAATTATCTCTACTCTTTGTTAAAATATATCATTACAATACTGTTGAATCTTAAATTAATCACACATTATATGGTTATTCATGAGTAAGAACTCAAGTCATTTCTATTTTTATATTAAGAAAATAAAGTGCTTAAAATCCAGATTAATTGTAAATAATCACAATTTAGGCCTAAAATAGTAAAATTAGAAAAAAATTAAAGCTAATATTTGCCATTAGTCTTTTATTTTGGTATATATTCACATCTTTTTTAACTTTCTACTTTTTAAAAAGTAGGCTGGAGCCCAATCGATGCCAACAGAAAAAAGCACACAAACAGAAAGTGCTATTGATGCCTTTGAACCTTATCAGGAAAAAAAAGGTGAAGAGTATATGAACGAAAACCAGCAAGCTCATTTTAAAGCTATATTGCTTGCCTGGAAAAAAGAATTAATGGAAGAGGTCGATAAGACCGTTTCGCACATGAAAGATGATGCGACCAACTTCCCTGATCCAAGTGATCGTGCCTCTCAGGAGGAAGAGTTTGCACTGGAACTTAGAACTCGTGATCGTGAACGTAAGCTTATCAAGAAAATTGATGAGTCTATGGAAGCAATGGATGCACAAGAGTATGGCTTTTGTGAAACATGTGGTGTTGAAATCGGCATTCGCCGTCTTGAAGCACGCCCTACAGCCACTCAGTGTATTGACTGTAAAGAACTAGACGAAAGAAAAGAAAAAATTGGTTAATATCTTAACCATAAGCTCCTATTTTCTGTGACTCTTTTTAATCATTAAGATTTTTGCTTAGTATTGATTATGAAGTGGTCGCAGTTATAGTTGCGGTATTAAAGTTATTTCCATTAGGCAAGAACTCGTCTACCCCTTCTATCTTCAGCAACTTTTTGCTGACTCTGTCTTCTATCTTCTTGAACTTTTAGTTTATTTTCAGAAGCAAAAGCAAGCAAAAATTCATAGGACTCTGGAGAATTTACTTCTAGATCCTTATCAACAATTAAGCAATTGACACCATTAATAATGCATGGATGAGCACTTTTACAATATTGTAATCGCTGATCGTCTCCGAAACTGGCCAGTGTTGTGGCTAAACGTTCACACCAATCACTGGGTCTGAACTTATTGCCATCTTCTTTGATACCTTCTATGATTATCCGTTCAGAACTTGCTGACATTGATAATCCCCCTATCTAAAGTCATATAAATTTTTATAATTATGTCGATTACTATCTGTAACCGTTGTAGTAACTATAGACACATACATTGAAAAAAACCAATTTTGATAAAAACTAATTTTAAAAGAAAAAAGTATCGTGGGCGTTTTGCCCCATCACCTTCAGGAGAGCTTCATTTTGGCTCATTACTGGCAGCAATGGCCAGTTATACTGATGCACGGCATAACAAAGGTGATTGGTTATTACGCATTGACGATATCGATCAAGCTCGTGTCATCAATAATTCTGATAAGCACATATTATCAACACTGGAACATTGTGGCTTTGAATGGGATGAGTCCATCACATATCAAAGCCAATATTTAGAACATTATCAGGAAGCATTAGAAAGATTAAATCAAACAGAGCTCACTTATCCTTGTACCTGTTCTCGGAAACAAATAAAAGAAATGTCCGAAAACATGGATATTAAAAATGGGATTTATCCCGGCACTTGTCGTAATAAAAACAAACATAACATCCCCAAAAACACATATGCTATTCGGCTCAAAGTTCCAGTAGAACAATTCTCATTTAATGATCACATACAGGGTGATTACAGTCAGAATCTGGCACAAGATGTTGGTGACTTTGTTGTTTATCGACGGGACAATGTATTTTCTTATCAACTCAGCGTGGTCGTCGATGACTTTCAAAGCAAAATTAGCCATATTGTTCGAGGTTACGATTTATTGGATTCAACACCTAAACAAATGTATCTGCAACAGTTATTAGATTATCCCAAACCACAATACGCCCATATTCCTTTAGCTGTGACTCAAGATAATCTAAAACTCAGTAAACTCAGCCATGCAAAAAAAGTGACTGGTAACTTAGAAACATTAGTCCTAGCTGCACAATTTTTAGGACAAAAAGTGCCCGATTCAAAAGATTTTGATAATAAAGATGACTTTTGGCAATACCTTGTCACTTATTGGGATATAAACAAGGTTCCAAGGATGGAAAAACAAATAATTATGGTTTAATCTAGCCAATTATTTTTAAACATCATAGAATGCTCTTTTATCAGACATTTTTTTGTACTTTTTGGAGACATGGGTGACCGAAGCTGCAACTCAACTATTACATCCGTTCATGGAAAAATACCATGGACGTTTGGTCGGCGTTTTACGCTGGGAACACTTAGAAGAGTTATGGGAAATCATCCACGCAGGTAAAACAGATGATTGGTTTATTTATCATATTGGCGAACCACCGCCTGTGATTGCCTGTCAATCAGATAAATTTCAACATTTTATAGAAGAAATAGATAAATTATTAAAACAAGACCATGAACATGATTATTGCGGTATTGTTTATGTAGATAATAAAACAACCCCTTCTTTTATAAAAATATATGATCCAAGTAACTTAGGGCACGCCTGTGGTTCCAATGGTGCGCCCCCTCCTCTTCCAGGTTGGATTTTAAGTAAAATCCAACCCATTGATTTAGAGGTTGCCATTGCACCACCAGGAATTAGAAGACGTTGGTGGCAAAAAATATTTGATTAGACGCTTATTAATTTATGCAGTATTCGTTAACACGTTTTTAGATTTCAGACTTTTTATTAGTACATTTTAAATCACTCACGTTTTTGAAGGAAAGCGCATTATGTCAGATGATAAAGTATACCCAATTCCACAAGCAGTAGCAGACGAAGCTTATATTACTGAAGAGAAATATAACGCTATGTATCAACAATCCATCGATGATCCTGATACGTTTTGGGGTAACACGGCCAAAGAGTTTCTCAGCTTTTCTAAAGATTGGGATACAGTTTGTGACTGTTCCTATGGCGATGAGTCTGATGAAAATGTCAGCATAAAATGGTTCACAGGTGCTAAATTAAATGTCACCTATAACTGTATTGATCGTCATTTAGCAACACGCGCCAATCAAACAGCTATTATTTGGGAAAGTGATGATCCCAATGTGTCTAAAAACATCAGTTATCAGGAATTGTCTGATGAAGTCAATCGCTTTGCAAATGTCTTAAAAGCTCGCGGAGTAAAAAAAGGCGATAGAGTTTGTATCTACATGCCAATGATTCCAGAAGCCGCTTATTCAATGTTGGCTTGTGCCCGTATTGGCGCAATTCATTCAGTTGTCTTTGGTGGATTTTCACCTGAAGCCGTAAAAGATCGTATTTTAGACTCAGACTGTCAAGTCGTCATTACCGCTAACGAAGGTCAGCGTGGTGGCAAATCAGTTCCTCTTAAGAAAAATGTCGATCAGGCCGTTGCTCAATGCCCTAATGTCCATACAGTTTTAGTTATTCAACACACTCAAGGGGATGTTGCCTGGAATGATGTTCACGATGTCTGGTATCACGATGTAGCCGCCACTGTGGACACAAACTGTGAACCAGAAGAAATGGATGCAGAAGATCCTTTGTTTATTCTTTACACTTCTGGCTCCACTGGTAAGCCCAAAGGCGTATTACATACCACTGCTGGCTACCTCCTTTATGCCGCCACCACGCATAAATATACATTTGATTATAAAGAAGGTGATATCTACTGGTGTACGGCAGATGTAGGCTGGATTACAGGCCACAGCTATATCATTTACGGACCATTGGCTAATGGCGCTACAACATTAATGTTTGAAGGTATTCCAAGTTACCCAGATGCATCTCGTTTCTGGCAAGTTGTTGATAAACATAAAGTGAACACCTTCTATACGGCACCAACAGCAATTAGAGCTTTGATGGCTGAGGGTGATGATCCAGTCAATAAAACAGATAGAAGCAGTCTGAAACTACTCGGTTCTGTAGGTGAGCCCATCAACCCAGAAGCCTGGGAATGGTATTACAACGTTGTAGGTAATGCTAACTGCCCTATCGTGGATACCTGGTGGCAAACTGAAACCGGTGGCTTTATGATCACGCCACTACCTGGAGCCACACCATTAAAACCAGGTTCAGCATCACGTCCTTTCTTTGGTGTTAAACCTAACCTTATGGACCCTGATGGCAGCATTATGTCAGGCGAAGCATCAGGTGCATTGGTTATTAGTGCCAGTTGGCCTGGTCAGATGCGGACGATTTATGGTGATCATAAACGTTTTGTTGAAACTTATTTTAGAACCTATCCAGGTCATTACTTCACCAGTGATGGTTGTCGTCGTGATGCCGATGGTTACTATTGGATCACTGGTCGTGTTGATGATGTACTGAATGTTTCAGGGCATCGTCTTGGAACTGCCGAAATTGAAAGTGCTTTAGTCTTACATCATGATGTCGCAGAAGCAGCTATTGTAGGTTATCCTCATGATATCAAGGGTCAGGGTATTTATGCTTATATCACTCTGAATAAAGGAGTAGAAGCTTCAGACGAGCTTAAAGTGGAGTTGGTTAAACAAGTTCGTAAAGAAATTGGCCCTATTGCCACTTTAGATTTCATTCAGTGGGCTCCTGGTCTTCCAAAAACTCGCTCAGGTAAAATTATGCGCCGTATTTTACGTAAAATTGCCAGTAATGAGCTTGAGAATATGGGTGATACCAGTACTCTTGCTGATCCAGGTGTCGTTGATCAATTAATTGATAACCGCGAGAATAAGTAAGTTTCACTAATACCTTATGGTCGATTACTAGCAAATAGTTTTGCCCATAAGGTATCCTACTTTATTTATCATATCGATATTTTCGGCCTGGAGTTTGCATACATTTTAATTAAAAATAAAGATTAAAATGCCATGTTATAGGTAATGTTTTAATGGAAGATATCAATAAACTCTCAACAGTTAAGCTAGATATTTTGGTCGCAGAAGCGATAGGAATTGATGTTTTTTATCCTGATAATCATAATAAGCTTAGCTATTTCCCCCGTTCAAATATGCCACCAAGAGAATGGGCTCCCAGTCGATTTTGGTCACAAGGTGGACCACTAATTGAACAATATAAAATTGATTTAAATTGGGGGTGGGAAGAAATGAGTGAGTGGACAGCATCAGTTGAACCTAATATCAATGTGCAGGGCAACACGGTATTGGAAGCCGCTATGCGTGCATTAGTTTGCTTAAAACTACCCAATTATATTCAACATAATAATATTTAAATAATAATTTAAAGTCTTATTTTAGCCATACAATCTCCTCAATATTTTACTGACCACCTTATTTTTTAGAGCAACTCCTGATGTCTAAAACAATCTATTGTATGGTCATTAACCATCCCAACAGCTTGCATATAGGCATAACAAATCGTACTACCAATAAACTTAAACCCCTTTTTCTTTAATTCTTTACTCATCTGGTCAGATTCCTTCGTGCTAACAGGGATATCAGATAAAGCTTTCCAATGATTAATTTTTGGCTGCCCATCAACAAATTGCCAGATATAATCAGAAAAAGAAGAATTTTTGGCTTGAAGTTCCAGAAATAAACGGGCATTGGTTATTGTTGAATTGACTTTTAATTTATTACGAATAATACCTGGGTCATCTAATAGCTGTGAAATTTTTTGCTCATTATATTGAGCAATTTTATTTGCATCAAAGCCATCAAACACTTTTTGATAATGTGCTCTTTTTTTTAAAACAGTAATCCAACTCAATCCAGCCTGAGCTCCTTCAAGGATCAACATTTCAAATAGGTGTCTATCACTATAGTTCGGCACTCCCCATTCAGTATCATGATATTGCTGGTATAACTCATCTTCACCACACCATTCACAGCGATGTTTCATCCTTCTTCCTTAATTTTATCAAACATTATAATCTCTTATATTCTTGTGATAAGTTCTCTCTTATACTATCTTTAAGAAAGAAAACATCATGATCAAATTCAGCATATCCACATTGAACAAAGACTAATACTCTATACAACATGAATTTTAATCTGTGGCTTAATCGCATTAGCGTGCGTAACAAACTTTTGTTATTTCTCTCCATACCAATAATAACACTGCTATTTTTTATTTATAATTCTTTTCAAAAAGAACAGAAAATACTACAAGCTCAACAACATCTCAGCAAACACACCGCCATTGCCTTTTCACTATCTCATGTTATTACTGAATTACAAAAAGAGCGAGGATTAACAGAAGCAATAAACAATAAAACAATTGAAAACACAAATAATTTGTCACAATTAACAGCCCAATGGAAGCAATCAAATAAAGTAATTACCACCTTTAAAGAAAATTTAGCCAAACACACTCAAGACAGAAATCTTGAAGCAAAACATATGGTTCATATTAATAAACTTGAAAGCTTCTTGTCTCGCCGAATGAAAATACATCAATCAATACTGGAAAGTGACAATAACACATACTATTTTGATGATTATTCAGAAGCCATTAGTCAGGGAATAACGGTTATAAACATCATTAATCGATTAACAACAAACATTCAACTGGCTCACTTAAATTCTACTTATGTTTCATTAATTGAACTTCAGGAACAAAGTGCTAAGGAACGTGGATTACTTCATGGAGTTTTTGCAAGACAGAAAATTACAACTGATGAATTTCGTACATTGAGTACACTTGTTTCAAATCAAGAAATTTACTTAAAAGATTTTTATAACGAAGCATCTTCAAAATACATTCAAATATTGGATAAAAAACGACAGCATCCCTCTCTTAAAAAAGTTCAATCTGTTAGCCAGGACGTTCTAAACAGAATATCTCGTCAAGAATTACTCAATGAATTACAACAAATCATCGGCTATGGTGGACTCATCCACTTATTTAAAAACTATGTCATTCGTGGTGATACAAAATATGTGAAACGATTTGAAAAAAATTTCAAAAAAATGGAACAACTGATCCAGACATTCCCATTCCAAGAAGATACAACAGAGCATGAAAAGCGATTATTCAAGCGAATTGTCTCTACTTTTGATATGTATAATCATATGATCACAATTGTTAGTCACCGAAAAAAAACGGGGCAAAACATTGCTGATATTGATAAAACAGTGCAAGTAAATGATGACATGGCTTTAGAAGCAATTATACAACTACGTTCAAGACTCACTTATTATGATGTGTCTGATTGGTGGGAAATTGCCTCTTTTAAAGTCAACCAGTTTTATGAAACCAGTCTTCTTCTGGAAAAAGAAATCAACCAACAGATACAGCTTATAACAGACAAGGCCACCAATAGCATTCAATATTATTTCACTCTAGCACTTGCCACCATTTTCACAACAATACTATTTGCTTACCTTCTGCTTAAACGTCTAGTAAAGGATATCAAAGCCATTGCACTTACAATGGAAGAGATGCAGATGGATAATAAAAATAATCAACTATTGCCCGTAGATGGTGATGATGAAATTAGTAAAATGTCTCATGCTTTCAATCAAATGATTCTGGAACGAGTTAAGTTTGAAAATCAACTACAATCTGCATTGGAAAATGCTCAAGCTGGAATGATCGCAAAATCTCAATTCCTCTCCACCATGAGTCATGAAATTCGCACACCACTAAATGGTGTTTTGGGTATGAGCGAACTTTTATCTCAATCATCACTCAATAAAGAACAACGTGAATACATAGAAATCATTATGAATTCTGGTCGATTATTATTAACCATTATTAATGATATTCTGGATTTTTCAAAACTCGAAGCAAATAGTGTTGAGCTTGAACAAATCAGTTTTAATTTAGAAAAAACAGGATTTGACACTTTACAATTATTATCTGCTGCCGCTGCTGAAAAAAACATCGAATTAATATTTAATTATCCTTTGGATATTCCTTCATATTACATTGCTGATCCATCACGTATTAGGCAAATACTATTGAACCTCATCAATAATGCCATTAAATTTACATCATCTGGTTATGTGCTTTTAGAGTTCAAAGGTCTGGAATTAGAGAAAGATCTATATCGACTAACAATCTCTGTTAAAGATACTGGTATCGGGATTTCAGATGAATACAAAGACCGCTTGTTTGAATCATTTACCCAGGCAGAACAATCAACAACACGTCAATTTGGAGGAACCGGACTAGGATTATCCATTAGCCAACGATTGGTTGAGCTAATGGGTGGAAGAATAGAAGTTATTTCTAAACAGGATGAAGGAAGTGAGTTTTACTTTTCACTGACACTCCCTGTTTCTGATGCCTTACCAGAAAACCTGGATACTGACTTATCAGACATTAGAGCACTTGTTGTCGATGATAATTCTGTCAACCTAACCATTATTGAAAAAATGCTTCAATATTATAATATTGAGTGTGTTTTATTAAGTAAACCAGAACAAGCCATCTCTTTATTACATGAGTCAAAAAAATCAGGGCAACTTTTTGATGTGGTTTTACTGGATCATCATATGCCCATCATGAATGGTTTTGAACTTGCCACAATCATTAAAGAAACACCCGATTTTGATACAGTAAAATTACTATTACTCACATCAGGAGGAATGAAAGGTGATGCAGAAAAAGCTCATAAAATTGGCTTTTCTGCTTACCACACAAAACCATTGCGTTCGGATATATTAATTCAGTCACTCATCAATGTTTTAGCCCGTAAAAAAGAAGAAAGATTACTGACTAACTTTAATATTGAGGAAGCAATTGATAAAAAAAACCTCAGTGAAAAACCATTATTTACAGGCCATATTCTTTTAACTGAAGATAATCTAGTGAATCAAAAAGTGGCTTTAGCCGTATTTAAAAAATTAAAACTGAAAGTTGATATTGCGAATGATGGTTTGGAAGCCATTGAAAAGTACAAAAATTTTAAATATGACTTAATTTTCATGGATTGTCTGATGCCCAATATGGATGGATTTGAAGCTACACGCTCAATAAGAAAAATGGAACAATCAAATGAGCATATCCCTATCATTGCTTTGACTGCCAATGCTCTTGTAGAGGATGAGGAAAAATGTCACGCCTCTGGTATGGATGATTTTGTATCCAAACCATTTAAAATGATTGATATTAGTAATGTTCTGAAACGTTGGTTAAAATAAATACTGATTTCCAATTTGATCAATTCCAATATCAATCAATATTTATCCGATTTACCTAAAGTTCTCACTTAAGTGGACGCTAAAGGTTTAACTAAAAATTTAAGATAGAAGTTATGAGGAGTTATTCCAATGAGTGGTATGGATATTTCTGGAGTACAAACAACAGCTATTGCTTCGAATGTTGGACAAAATGATGCGGCAGGTATTGCTGTATTAAAAAAAGCGATGGATATTCAGAAAGAGTCTGCCTTACAACTGATTGAATCTATCCCTGCGCCATCCGGTAACATTGGGAATAATATTAATGTAAAGGTCTAAAATTTTTAGCATAATAAAACGCCTTTAGCCCTTTCAAAACTTTTAAATAGAAGCAAACTCCCTTTGCTCCTACTCAAACATTAGTCTTAACGAGACCGATTTAGCCTAATTTGTCATCTGCAACAAAATATTTTGGATCTTCAATTACATTTACTTCGCACAGCTCTCCCGCTTTGGATAACAACGTTCTACACTCAGGACTCATGTGCCTTAAATGCAAACGTTTATTGGCACTGAGGTAACGTTCAGCCAGAGTATCAATTGCTTCAATCGCTGAATGATCTGATACTCGAGAATTTTTAAATTCAACCACGACATCATCAGGATCATTTTTAGGATCAAATAAATCCTGGAAATTTTGTACTGAACCAAAAAATAGTGGGCCATGTAGTTCATAAACCTTTGACTCATCGTTATCACGCGTAATAACCACCGTAATATGTTTTGCATGATTCCATGCGAATACAAGTGCCGCAATAATAACACCAATAAAAACAGCAATGGCTAAATTATCGGTAATTACTGTAATAGCAGAGACTGAAATTAGAATAAAAGCATCTGATTTTGGAATTTTTCCTAAAATACGAAAGCTTGACCATTCAAAAGTACCAATAACGACCATAAACATCACACCAACCAAAGCAGCAAGTGGAATTTTAGAAATGAGTTCTGAAGCAAACATAATAAAGCTGAGCAGAAATAATGCAGCAGCAATGCCAGATATGCGTCCGCGACCACCCGAGTTAACATTAATCATGGACTGACCAATCATGGCACAACCACCCATACTACCAAAGAAACCACTAGTAATATTGGCAAGTCCCTGTCCCACACATTCTTTATTTCCACGACCACGAGTTTCAGTCATTTCATCAATCACGGTGAGTGTCAAAAGAGACTCCGTTAGTCCAATGGCAGCAAAAGCCAGAGAATATGGAAAAATGATCATCAGAGTATCAATAATTTCTGACATTGAAGAAAAAGGAATCATCGGAATATGAAACTCAGGAAAGCCACCGGCAATTGAAGCTATATCCCCAACAGTACGAGCAGGCAAACCCAGAGCAATTGCCAGTATTGAAACAACCAGAATACCAGCAAGCGGTGCTGGAATGGCTTTAGTGTATTTAGGTAAAAAATGAATAATAACCATTGTCAGCGCAATCAAACCTAACATCGTCCATAAAAGACTGCCTTCCATCCAAATCATTGCATCTGTATCTTGAGGATCAGGTATCTTAAATTGACCAATTTGTGCCAGAAAAATAACAATAGCCAGACCATTAACAAAGCCCAACATAACAGGGTGTGGAACCAAGCGAATAAACTTTCCTAAATGTAAAGCTCCAAATAATATTTGGATAATCCCCATCAAAACAACCGCTGCAAACAGGTATTCAACCCCATGAATAACGACCAACCCGGTCATGATCACAGCCAAGGCCCCTGTTGCTCCAGAAATCATACCTGGACGTCCGCCAAAAACAGCCGTGATTAAACCCACAATAAAAGCAGCATATAAGCCAACCAGAGGATCGACCTGTGCAACAAAAGCAAAAGCAATCGCTTCTGGTACTAGAGCCAACGCAACAGTTAGGCCAGAGAGAATTTCAGTTTTAACATTACAAGGTTGCTCTTTAGGGCAAAGGTCAATCATAGAAGGTCCAGGGAAAATAAAAAAAACAGTAAGTCCCCACCACTTATTTTCAGTAAGTTTGAGGATGCAGTTACAGCGAATAAATAATTAGTGCATTGATATAAGCAAGAAGAAATTACACAAAATGCTAAAAAACGGAGCTGTATTATATACAAATTAATGTTTTTTTTCTAGTGCCATCTTTCCAAAGTAACTCAATTTACTCAAACCTATAAAACTGATGGAATAAGTCAATCAACAAACCTGATTTCGGCCATTTTGCTTTATACAACGTAAAAATCCGAAACCAGAGGAGCTTTGAACAGAGCAATCAAACTGCGCTTACAGTAATATTATCTTAATTGCATCTGAACCATTTTTACCCAATAGCTGGCACCAATTGTCAAAATATCATCATTAAAATCATAATAGGGATTATGCAAAGAGGCACTCTCTCCATTTCCGATAGAGACATAACATCCTTTTGACTCATTCAATAAAAAAGAAAAATCTTCTGAGCCCATACTGGGCGGATTATCACGGATAATCTTGCTGCTCCCAACAACTTCCATAGCAGCCAAAACAGCATTTTCTGTTTCAATATTACTGTTTATCGTTGATGGATAACGTTTTTGATAATCAATCTCAACGGTTGCACCATAGGCATCACAAATAGACTGAACCATCTGCTGTAATTGAGTAATGATTTTATCTTGAACCTTATGATTAAAGGTTCGAACTGTACCCGATAATTTTGCTGTTTCAGGTATCACATTATAACTATCACCTGCATGTACTCGTGTTATGGAAACAACAACAGCATCCTGAGGATTGCATTGGCGAGAACTGATATTTTGTATTGCCGTGATCACCTGACCTGCAATCACTATGGGATCGATTGTATTTTGTGGTGCAGCAGCATGGCCACCCTTACCACTAATACAGATATCAAAAACATCATAAGCAGCCATCACAGGACCACTTCGAATAGCGAATTGGCCAACACCTAACCCAGGCCAGTTATGCATACCATAAATTGCATCGATGGGGTACTTTTCAAAGAGCCCCTCTTCCACCAGGACTCGTCCTCCGCCTTCATTTTCTTCTGCAGGCTGAAAAATAAAATAAACCGTGCCATTGAAATCCAGATTCTGGGACAAATAATGTGCAGCACCCAGTAACATCGTTGTGTGACCATCATGACCACAGGCATGCATCATCCCTGAGTGAGTTGAACAATAAGTCGCTTCTGTTTTTTCAACAATAGGCAAAGCATCTAAATCAGCTCGTAAAGCAATTGATTTATGAGCAGTGTTTGCTTGATCGGTTAGTTTACCTGTTATGGAGCCAATAACACCTGTACCAGCCATTCTCGGGTGCAGTGTTACCCCAAAGGAAGCCAGCTTCTGCTCCACAAACTGTGCTGTTTTTTCTTCTCCGAAGGCAATTTCGGGTATCGAATGTAACTCATGACGCCATTTTTTTAGTTCTTCTTTATTTTTAACTATTTCATCTATCAGGGGCATAAATTACGACTCATCATTTAAACTGGACATCCGGGATAAGCCCCAAATACCGATAGTGGTTCCAAATAAGAACAAGACCCATAAAATCATTGGCTCAGAACTTTTCATAATCATCAATTTATCCATAAAAATAGACACAGCGGCAATAATTCCTAATAAAATCTGAAACCCAGAAGCAAATTGAATGGTGCGCCGTTGCAATTCAATGGTTGATATTTTATCCATCAAGCCAAAACAAGCCAGGAAACCAATAAAGTAAATCATCCAAAATGGGATACTGGAACCGTTGATGATCAAACCAAAACTAATCAACAAGAGTGAAATCCCACTGGCTATTGCCAGTAGCAATAAAAATAAGGCAAAAAGATAAAACACAAAACCTCCTCAAAGCTCTTATTTTCATAACAAGATGTGAATAAGAGAAATAATAAAGCTAAATAATCGGACGAACATTAATCAACGGAATAAGTATTATTTCTATTTTGTTTGACTTTAAGATCAATTAAAATTTTTACCTTAGCAACACTGTCTTTATCCAGATCAGCAAGATCAATTGCCAATAATTGAACAGCCTGTTTATCATCATGGATAGATAATGCTATTTTTTGGTTTTGCTGGTATTCAACCTTCTGTATATCAGACCACTTAATTTTTTCATTAAATTGCTTAATATTAAACAAAATAATACCATCTTTATTTAGAACGACTTTATAAACATAAAAGTTAATTCCTCCAACCAGAAAAATAAAACTGACGGTAAATAACACACCCGGCATAAAACTGTGTTTATGTCGTTTTTTCAGTTGATTACGCCATCTTTTACTGACAAAAAAAAGCAACAAGCCTGACAAAAGCAATAAAAACATCCAAATAGGTGAATATTTAATAATAAATTGATCAGGCAGTATCAGAAGTTCCATTTTCTCAATGCTTTGTCTTTATGCTTCACTTGAAGAGATTATTTTTATATTGTTTTAAGCGTCATAATAATACCATACATAGAGCAAAATTTATCAACAACGATTAGCCTCAATACAATAAGAATTAACTGAAAGTAAATTCTTATTAAGTCTATTTATCACCTGATTTTTAAGCTAAAATTCATTGAAATTAAATATTGGACGCCAAAAATGCTCGATTTTATTTTTTTCCACGAAACTCCAGTTCAAAAATTTCAACAGTTCCTTGATACTGAAAAAATTCCTTATGAAAATGATACTGAATTTCAGGCATCTGTTGAAGAAACAGGATTTACCATTAGTATCAGTGATGAGTATGAGCTGGATATCATAGAAAAAGTAGAAAACTATTACGATGCAATGATGGATTTAAATGCTGAACTCATTTCTTCCGAAGAAGAGGATAATGAGGGTGAAATTGAAAATGCGGGTATCAGTGTTAATTTGGCCGATGGCAGCACAGTTCTAGCCGATGTTGATCCAAATCTAATTTATAAATTATCCGAAGCACTTAGCCCAAATGAAATTTTAGAACTTATAAATGCCATCGCCAGTGCCGTTGAAAATCCTGACAGCCGACCTTTGTGTAAAAGATAAATACTATCTTCGAAATTTAGTCAAAGACTATCATCAAAAAAGTCTTTTAAGATGACTTGATTGATTTAAAAAGGGCTTGTTGTTTGTCTATTAAAATTTTAGAGGACAGCGTAAAAGCCGTTTGTAACACAAACAAGTCAACTAGCTCTTTGTCATTATCATTAAAGACACGAATATTACCATCACTGTCTTTGGCATTTATTAACTGAATCACACCAATGATTTTTTTCTCAAAATCAAAAATCGGGACCGTTAATACGGAGTGAGTCCGATAACCTGTGTTTTTATCAAACGCTCGGGTTCCAGAAAAGTTATATGAGTCTTCGTCATAAATATCGTCAATCAGAATACTTTTTTCCAGCAAAACACAATTCACAACGACCATTGAAGCATTTGCTACGCCATCTTCATGAATAGGAATACTTGGGAAGTCAATCTCAGGTGCCATTTTATTAATTTCTAAAGAATGGTTAAGCACTACTTCAAATTTCAACAATTGATTCTCAAAAATTGAATACAGAGTCCCTGCATCCGCATGAGTCAAATCCATTGCACCCTCAACCACAATGGCCAATTGAGTTTGCAAATCCGTTTCTCTGGAGAGTTTAGTTGAGATTTGATTAAAAATTGCTGTACTCTTAGACATTTTCTCATTCCATTCTTGATAATCTAATAGATGTCCCCAAATAATAGTGTAACAGATGCTCAATGAGGTCCGTTACAAAAAATTGATCGGATTGCAAAGTCGGTCACTTAATTCTGGACAATATCTAACTAAAAATGATGTCAGAAGCTATTTCTGCATACATTGAAATAAAGATAATAGTCTATTTTTTTAAAAATATTGCTTAATTGAAAGGATATTATTATGAACACATTTGATTTTTCACCACTTTTTCGCTCAGCAGTTGGGTTTGATCACCTTTATTCAAAACTTGATCATGCAACACGTACAGCACAGAGCCAACCCAGCTATCCCCCATACAATATAGAGCTCATCGATGAAGACAGTTATAGAATCACGATGGCACTCGCTGGATTTGATGAGTCAGATCTCAACATCCAAACTGAAAATAATGTTTTAACCATCACTGGAGAGCAAGCTGCTCAGGAAGATGAGCGTCAGTTTTTACATCGTGGCATTGCAGCACGAAATTTTGAACATCGCTTTCAATTAGCCGAGCATGTCAAAGTCACTGGTGCTAATTTAATTAACGGCCTTTTAAATATTGAGTTGGTAAGAGAAATTCCAGAAGCAATGAAAGCACATACCATTTCAATTTCAACGTCTGCTAATAGTAGCAAGAATAAACTAAAAGATGCCTCGGTTAAAGCCGCATAAATATTCACTGAAAAAGTAATAAAAAAGGGAGTCTATGCTCCCTTTTTTTATGCCTGTTGCTTAAAGTATAAAGATAAAATACTCCTCCTCAATTTATAGTATTTTTTTATTATGAGATTCATTTTGACAATTAAATAAAATCAAACTAAAATAACCAACCATAACACTTGGTTATTAATTTTTTGGAGTTTTTTATGAGAACATGGCGCTGTAAAATTTGTAATTTTATTTATGATGAAAAAGAAGGTCTCCCAGAGGAAGGCATTGCCCCAGGAACAGCCTGGGAAGACATTCCAGAAGACTGGTTATGCCCTGACTGTTCAAAAGGAAAAAATGAATTCGAAATGGAACTCATTTAATTTCTTAAATAACAATATAATTCATAAAACCATCACAAAACTGTATGGTTTTATGGACTTTTATGCAATCAATCAGCAAATCAAGAACACTTTTCACCATATTCAAAAAGATAAATAAACTTTCAATCCCCTTTTTTGAAACTCCATTCAGTTATCACAGCCTAATTCCATTTAATACTATAATTTTCATAGCTCATACAAATAAACTGGCCCCCTCTTATTTGTACTTGATATAAATCATGATTTATCAAGATGACAATAGATTCTTTACTTTAGAAATGTATTAATTAACCGATAACAATATTAATAACAAACTTAAAGTTTTACTTTTTAATACTGAATTTCATTAAGGTATTAGCGTGCAGATGCACGAAACCTAAAGGAAGAATAATGCTTAAGAACCTTTCAATTTCTCAAAAAAGTTTTTTAATTTCTATTATTACAATCATTAGCTTTGTCTGGCTTGGTTTCACCACTTACCAGTCAATGCAGGAAATAAAAGATAACTATTATTCCAGCTATAACATTGCTCAACAAAAATCAGCTCTAGACGGCATTATTATTAGTGGATTACTATTTAATAGTTCTTCAGGTGTTGTTTTTATGAATAATAGTGATAAAGCTAAAAAGACCATGCAATCCGCAGTCACTAAATTGAATTCAAGCATTGGAGAGTTAAAAGAACTTAATAAT
The DNA here is from genome assembly GCA_026196615.1 of Gammaproteobacteria bacterium. Classification (GTDB taxonomy): domain Bacteria; phylum Pseudomonadota; class Gammaproteobacteria; order GRL18; family GRL18; genus GRL18. The sequence continues at coordinate 26,043 of JAPHSW010000012.1, forward strand.
GAACTCTATAAACAAATTCATACTGAATATTCTGCTTTTAAAGATGTTGCTGTTAATCTCACCCAAAAAGTACAAAACCAATCACTCACCAAAGAAGACATGAAAAAACGCCTGACATTTTGGCGTAACCTCAAATTTAAAACACAATCTATAACTCAATCTGTAAAAGAGCTGAGTGATACAACCAATCAGGCTTATGAAGAATTACTCCAGGAAAGCATTTCTTTATTTGTCATAAAAGGTGGGTTGCTTACATTGATTATTGTCTCTCTTGTCACTTTTATAATGAGAAACATTGTTAAATGCATTATGAGATTAGGCGATCAGGTTAAAGATATTTTATCCAAAGGTGATGTCAATGCCAGAATAAACATTGCTCAAAGTGATGAAATTGGTAGCATTGAAAATGCCATAAACCTTTTACTGGATAATGCTTCTGAAGCAACGAATAAGGCCATACAGCATTCTCAAGATTCAGAAAAACATCTAGCCGATATGATAACTGAGCAAGAACAAAATCAATTAATTTCGTCTTTAATTGACTTATCCATCAATAATTCAAATAACAATATTCGAATTGTTCAAGAAGGTTTAGCTTCCAATAAAGACTATCTTGAAGAAATCAATAATTTAAACAATCAAGCAGATGAAAACATTGATGAGATGACCAAACAAAGTCATGAAGTTTCATCTACAATTAGCAACATTAAAAAATTAGCCAGCAAATCCGAAGCTAATTCTCAAAACTTGTATCAACAAATGGAAGAAATTGACAGTGTTGTTACCCTCATCAAAAATATTTCTGAGCAAACGAATTTATTAGCATTGAATGCTGCAATTGAAGCTGCCAGAGCAGGAGAACATGGCCGCGGCTTTGCAGTTGTGGCAGATGAAGTCCGACAACTTTCTGCTAACACCCAAAAAGCAACACAGGATATTGAACAAAGTATCGGACAACTTAAATTAAATGCAGAGGAAATGGTGAGCGACAGCCACAATATCAATGAAACCTCTGATAACTCCATTAAGATCCTTGAAGCATTTCAAACAAGTTTTGTTGCTTTAAAGGAACGCATAGAAATCATTGGCAAAGACACCCTCAACGCAACACAGCAAATTTACCTGAATTCAGCAAAGCTGGATCATGTTAAATTCAAACAAGTAGGTTATAAAGCCGTCATATTAAAGGATGTTGATAGTGAAGTAGCAGATCATACTCATTGCCAATTTGGAAAATGGTATGCCTCTGAAGGTCAATCATTCTTTGGTCATAATGAACACTATAAGAGTCTTCAAAAACCCCATGCTTTAGTACACAGTAGTATCATAAATGTCATTGAATTAGCTAAAAATAATCAACTGATGAACGATACTCAAGAAGTTATTGAACGATTTAAACAAGCTGAAGAAGCCAGTATTGAGATGTTTGAATTGATGGACCAATTAAACTAATAGTACTGAACATTAATACTAGTGACAATGTTGAAAGTATGAGCTATGACTCAATCCATTCAACCAGATAAAAAATTTTGAATCCTTCTGATGATTTGGCAGGCCCTATCACTTCAGCAGCAAATAATTTTTTATCATGATCTTGTTCAGCAATTGCTTCTTCTTTAGAAGCATAGACGGTCACCGTGGTTGATGGAAAACGATCTCGCCTTCTTTTAGGGGAATAAATCACGGCAAAATGACGATTAGCAGCATTGGCACCAGGGTGTGGATCGAGAGAGTATCCTTGCATAACAACCTTTAATTAATTCTAATTACTTTAGATTATACAGGATTAAATGGGGTAAAAGTTAATCGCTTAGCTCATAACGGTTTAAAAAAAGCTAAACACTAATCCTTGGTTCTTCAAGGAATACTCAATAAATTTATTCATTTCCACTCATTGATATGCACTAAATAATGTTAAAAAATTAAATTTATAACTAAAAATGAATTGTTTTTTAATGTACAATTATCAAAATCTATTATTTTCATCAAATATAATATCTGAATGAAGCAATGAAATTTAATTTACAAGCAACTTATCTGGAGCAAAATAAATGTCAATCAGGCTTGAATACATTGTGTGCAATAAAAATGGTGACGAATTGAATCGATTCGATGTAAAAGCAGATGCAGAGGCTTATGATTCGGTCATTTGTGCCGCAGAAGACATCAGCTTACTGTTAGAGCCTTTACAGAAAAAACTCTCTTTAAATGAAGATCAAATTTATGGTATTTCTGAGCATCTAGCATTTCAGTCTGATGCAGTTAAGTTGGCTTTAAAACAAATCAAAAAATCAAAAGCACCAGTCAATTTGAACAAAAAAGAGGAAGTAGAGCCTGAAATAAAAACAGAAGAACTTTCGGAAAAAAAAGCAGTGACTAAAAAAGCGGTCACAAAAAAATCAGCTAAGAAAAAATAGCACCATAAATAGAAACTTAAACTCTTTCTATTTATGAAATTATTTTTAAAATTAAAACTAGTGACCTAAGTAATGATCAATAAAGATTGCGATTTTTTTATGCACCAGATCTTCAAATTCAACAAAGTTTTGATTGAAAATATCTAAAAATTTTGCTGCTTGCTCTGAAGTGAGGTTTTTCTCACTTATTTGATATTGCATTTCAGGCAGAGATTTATCGTCTCTTGGAACAAAAACCCAATGTACGAAACCTGAATTAAATGATTTAAACTCTGTTTGTGCTAATTGACAAAAATCATCAATATGTGAACTCCCCTGAGGCCCCAGACAGCCCGGCTCAAGTCTAAAAATTACCGTCAATTTCTTATCTTGAGGTAATGGTAAATTATCTTTCATAAATCAATTCTTTATATTAATAGTCACAGAAAGTCATCAAACTATCTGGATAAACACTTACAACTCTAAATAAAACAATTGTACACTTATATTTTCAGAAAGAGCAAATACATCTATAATTAATAAAATGCTTAATAATACTCTAGTTGTCATATAAGATTATTACAATAAAACAGAAATTATATTTCATCCAATATTAATGACAGGTGTCAATGACCGTATCAACCCCCAATGCCCAAAACGATAGATTTGAAAAACACCTGAATGTTTCAAGTGAAACAATGACTGCTATTGATATACTAGCTGAGTCTACCGATTTTTCCAGACAAAAAATTAAACAAATTATGCAACAAGGTGCCGTCTGGCTCACACAAGGTAAATCAACCCGTAGAATTCGTCGCGCCAGTAAAAAACTCAGTATTGGACAAAAACTTCATCTCTATTATGATGCACATATTTTGTCCCAATCTGATTTTGACGCACAACTAATTGCTGATGAAAATGATTATAGTATTTGGTTCAAACCTTCAGGAATGCTCTCCCAAGGTAGCAAATTTGGTGATCACAGCGCAATCTATCGCTGGGCTGAAACACACTTACAGCCTCAGAGAAATGCCTTTTTAGTGCATCGTCTGGACAGAGCCACCAGTGGATTAATTATTATCGCCCACAGCAAAAAAGCCGCTACCGCTTTATCCAATATGTTCAGCGACCGCTCAATTGATAAATATTACAAAGCACTGGTACATGATGTTCCTGAGGCTCCTCAAACTTTAAATGAACCCATTGAAAACAAGAAAGCCATCACTAAAATCCTGCAGGTAGACAAAATTATCAATGAGACTAACAATAAGAGTACCCACTATAGCCTGCTTGATATTCAAATATTAACCGGAAAGAAACATCAAATTCGTCAACATTTAGCTAATATAAAACATCCAATTGTCGGTGACAGACTTTATGGCAACGGTAAAAATGATAGTATAGATCTCTGTCTGACAGCCTATAAGATGACGTTTATTTCACCTTTTGATCAACAAAAAAAACACTATGAACTGGGCAGTGACTATTACCCAAAATTAAAGTAGATAAAGCAAAAGCTTACCAATAGAGTAGAAAAATGAAAAAAGTAAACGAAAGACTCACACCCGAAGGAAAAATGGATGTTTTATCCAAGTGGGAAGTTAATATCCTTCTAAACGCCAGTAAAGAAAAATTCGCCTATGAATTTAGGGCTTGTTCATTGGCAGTATTAAATACAGGCAGCACCGAGGATAGCGCTAAAGTTGTCCTGGAAAAATATCCTGATTTTAAAATTGAAGTCATTCAACAAGAGAGAGGCATTAAATTACAGGTTTGTAATGCCCCTGAACAAGCTTTTGTCGATGGAGAAATGATCACGGGTATAAAAGAACACCTCTTTTCTGTCTTACGTGATATTGTTTTTGTTGGTAATGAAATTGAAACCAATCCTCGTTTTGATTTGAGCAACTCCAAAGACATTACCAATGCCATTTTTCATATTTTACGTAATGCAAAAGTGTTACAACCTGAGGTTCTCCCTAATATTACTGTCTGTTGGGGCGGTCACTCAATTAATCCTGTAGAGTATAAATACACTAAAGATGTAGGTTATCAGCTGGGGTTAAGACATTTAAACGTCTGTACAGGTTGTGGGCCAGGTGCAATGAAAGGCCCAATGAAAGGAGCCAATATTGCCCATGCCAAACAACGTATCACGAATGGACGATATATCGGAATTACTGAACCAGGGATTATTGCCGCTGAATCACCAAATCCTATCGTCAATGAACTGGTTATATTACCCGATATTGAAAAACGACTCGAAGCATTTGTTCGCATGGGTCATGGTGTTATTGTTTTCCCTGGTGGCCCAGGAACGGCTGAAGAAATACTTTATTTGTTGGGTATTTTACTGCATCCTAAAAATAAAGAGTTACCCTTCCCTCTCATTTTAACAGGCCCAAAAAGCAGTGAAGATTACTTCAAAAAAATTCATCATTTCATAGAAAAAACACTTGGTTTTGAGGCTCAACAAAAATATAAAATAATTATTGATGACACAGCCTTAGTTGCACGTGAAATGAAATCAATGATTGAAGAGGTATCCAATTTCAGACGAAAAACCAGTGATGCCTATTACTACAACTGGATCATGCATATTGATAATGAATTTCAAAAACCTTTTGAACCTACCCATGAAAACATGAGTAATTTAGAACTTCACAAAGATCAGGATACTCATCTTTTAGCAGCCAATTTACGCCGGGCTTTTTCGGGTATTGTTGCAGGTAACGTCAAAGAGGAAGGGATTCTTTCAATTGAAAAATATGGTAAGTTTGAAATCAATGGCGATGAAGAAATTCTTTCACCATTGGATGATCTTCTTAGCTCATTTGTTGAGCAAAAAAGAATGAAATTACCTGGCAGTGAGTATATTCCTTGTTACACAATAAAAAAATCAGACTAGATTCAGCCTACACATAATATCTATATTAATGCTCTAACCTGTTCTTCTGTAACAGGGTGGGCAAGGACATGGTCAATATCATAATGTTCTTGCAGCTTACTGACAAATTCAAACTCTTTCTTACTGACTATTACAATAATTTTTGGATGATAATCAGGGTATTTTTGTAATGTAATTAAAAGAGAATCCAGATTACTAATATGATTACTACTATAATTGGTACCAAAAGCATAAAAGAATTCAGCAACAATCACGTCAGGTTTGTTCTTTTTAAGCGCATTCATCGCCTTTCTAATAGAAGGTAATTGTAATTCCTCATACCCCATTTCCTCATATAAATTTGACAGTTTCGGATGGGTAGGTGATTCAATTACGGAAAAAACAATTGGCTTTGACAAACGACGTTCCACTATGTTCAGGTTTAAAAATGAGCAGTTAAAATTTTGTTAAAGACTGGTATTCTCAAAATCGTATTGAAAAAAGTAACAATAATAAAACTTTGAGAATACCAGTCCCTGGCACCTTTAACCTTCTCTGCTCGACGCTTGGCCTTATGCGATTTATCATGAACATGAGACTTATTCATCAGAGGATGGTTAAACAACGGATTCCTCGGGACTATAGCTTGAGGAATAAGGGGTTGAGGAACGGGTGCTCCCCTATTACGCGCTTTACGCTTTCTTTTTGACATTTTTAAATACCTTTATAAAAAATATGTTATTACTTGCTTATAATCAAGCATAGCTATTCTAACGCAATTTTAAATGTAATACACAATCAAAAAATAATTGTCATCTTAGGCTTACGTATAATCAGGCTGGATATCAATCTCAATGTATATGGAGTTACATTGAAGTTGATTGAAAGAGATAGTATTTACAGAATTTTTAATTTTAATTTATTCATTTTATAAATAAATACCATTTATAAATAGAATTTCTAAATCATTCCAACATAATATATCCTATTTAAAAATTTAAAAAAAACATTTTAAATTTTTAAGACTTAACTTCCCTTAATCAACTTAGGAGTCATTATTATGTCCGCTCAAAGAATGTTATTTTTTACTGTTGCAATATTAATCACACTTGGAATTTATTTTACAGGCTGGGAGACAGTTCATTGGACACTGTACTTACCAGTTGTCATGCTAATTTTTGCAGGAATTTCTGGAATTTGTCCAGGACTACTTCTGTATAAAAAAGTGGGTTTTAAATAAAGTCAAGCAAATATTAAGAGCAATAATATTTGTCTAAAGTTACTTTTATTCCTGCCCTACTCCACAAATACTTATCAGAAATATTACTTATTAAATTTTTTAATAAGTAATATTCATAAATACAATTTATTAAAAACTCCAATTTATTTTATTATAACTATCAATACAAACATAAAAGAGACATGTTTTGCATAAAAACAAAACTTAAAGCAAGCTTTATATATTTTTATCTCATCTCAAGAAGCCTAATAATATTGTGACTGGAATAAAAGTTCATTACTAACATAAATCAATTATTAGATCCATTATTACTTTCAAGATAAAAAATAAAAATGTTGAATTTTAGAAAAAGTTATTTTACCAAAGAAATAGAACATATTATTTCTTGCTTAGAATTAGAAATTGAAAACGGACATAAATTTTTTAACAAACCACAGCCTGTACGCTTATTTGGTGCGGGATCTTTTGGTATTCGTGTATGTAAGTTTCTTCTAGAAAATGGATTTGAGGTTGTAGGTTTTTTAGATAATAATCCTAACAAGCAAGGCTTTAAATGTTTTGATAATATTTTAACTAGCTTACCAGACAAGTCAATCATTAATGATACACCAATTATTATTGCAAGCACATGGAGCTATTTTATTCGAAAGCAACTTAAACAATTAGGATGTAATCAATACTATGATGCATCTGTTTATATGAACAGTACAGTCTCAAGTCATTTTTCTTTAGTAAGTCCATTGACAAAATATGACAAAGCGGAATTATTAGAATTAAGTCGTATTTTATTTGATAAAAATTCATGTAAAATATTAAAATCAGTATTAAACCTTCGCTTGCCGAAAAATGAGAGTGAAATTATAATAAGCCCTTATTCTGATTATAATCATCCATTAGTTAAACCTAAGAATGGGGCTACAATTATAGATTGCGGTAGTTATAATGGTGATACTTATTTATTTTTTGATAAAATTTCTTCAGGTACTTTAAAAATTCATTTATTTGAGCCTGATAAAAATAATTTTATTGAACTGAAAAAAAATATAAAAAAAGGTAAGTCACAAGCAATATTAAATAATTCTTGTGTATGGGATAAAAATGAAGAGTTAAATTTTTCATCATCTAAACTTGTCAGTGATCAGTCCTGTCATGTTTCAAATAAAGGTGATATTAAAATTGGAGCTATTAGTTTAGATAATTATTGTAATAAGCATCAAATAGTTCCAAGTTATATAAAAATGGATATTGAAGGTGCTGAATTTAAGGCTTTAAAAGGTGCTAAAGAAATATTGTGTAATCATCAACCTTGCTTAGCCATAAGTGTTTATCATTATTATAAGGATTTATGGCAATTACCTATGTATTTAAAAAAAATTAACCCATCTTATCAGTTTTTTTTAGGCCACCACAGAGATCATTGGTCAGAAACCGTATTATATGCAATATGATACTAATTTTAGATGAAAAATATGAAATCAAATTTTTCGTTGTTTCACTTTAGGAAATCTGATAATTTTATTGGCACTGATTCGATTCATATCCAAATCAGGATTATATTGGCGTAATAACCAAAAAGGAATTTTGTAGGTTCTCTTGGTCAAACGCCAAACCGAGTCTCCTCTGTTCAATCGATACTTATCAACACCAATAATTTGATTTTGTTCAAAAAATTCTTCCTGTAAGGTTTTATGATAAAGCACTCTTTGTGCTTCAAACTCCCGAGGAGTCACTTTTTTAAAATTTAATTTTAATTGTTTTCCAACCACTACATGCTTACCGTATTTCATTTTATTCAGACGCCTTAAATCTCTCGCCCTAATTTGCAACCACTCAGCATAATGACCTAATGTTTCTGCAGCCTGTATTTCAATTGAATTATTATCATTAACTGAATAATCACTTGGATCAGCCAATAATTCACTGACACTTTCTTCTTTAATACCATTACCATTAAAAATGGTATCAGAATCAGTTGGAGATTCAGTTTTAGGAGCCGATAATGAATTATCCACTGCTGCTATAACCACCTCTGTATCTAAAGAAGTTTCTTCCATAATAAGCAAATCTTTATCTGGTTCTGGTAAGGCTGTAATTTGCTCTTTATTAACTACAACAATATCTTTTGTTACCACAGGAGTCGATGATTTAATTTCTTTCTCAACTAAAGCCGTTCTAATAAGTGTAGGTTCCTCATCCTTTATCGTTATTGGTTGAGTTTCTCCTAAATCAAACGCCTCTACTATCACTTGATTTTTTTCAGTAGGTTTCCCTTCAAGCTGAGCCAGTTGCACCTGTTTTTGTTTTGAAATGTCTTCAGGTTTTATCAGAACTAATTTTTGCCCCGGATAAATTTTATTCTTATTTCGCAAATTATTTAATTTAAGTAATTGGCGCAAACTAATGGAATTTTTTCGAGCAATACGATCAAGACTATCTCCTTTTTTAACGATATAAATACCATCTTCAGGAATAGCAATGGGTTCAAACTTGGGTGGATTTTTTTCTTTAACTTTTTCTTTCTTTTTAATGGCAAGTTGTATTTGTTTATCAGTTTTCTGAGGCAAAACTAAAACTTGTCCAATTCTTATAACATGTTTATTACGCATATTATTACTAGCAATTAAATCACTCATTTTAATGCCATAACGTGCGGCAATAATGGATAGGGTCTGCCCTTTTGTAACACGGTGATATCGATCTGCTTTCTGATTTTTAAATCGTTTATCCGCATCAATATTGACCAGCTGACTTATTAATTCAGCGACATTATTAGTTAATGAGCGATCAAGACGTAATTCATATGTCTTGGGAATATATTTGTTGCCATTCCAAATTGCAGGTCTTAAAGCAGGATTAGCAGCCATTAAATCAGCTCGTTCAATACTTAGAGTCTCAATAATAGTTTCGATACTGATATAGTCAGATAGTGAAACAAATTCCATATTAACAGGTGGGGCCAATTTAATATTTTTAAAATATTTTTCAGGCTGATTAGAAACTTCCAATGCCGCTAAAAAAGAAGGATAGAAATTACGTGAAGCAAAGCCAAAGCTTCGACTCTTATATTTTCTTAGAATTGTAACAATGTCCGTCGTGCCCACTTTCTTTGATGCCCGTCGCATTCCCGCAGCACCATGATTATACGCAGTCAATGCCAATGGCCAGGTGCCAGTCACTGCGTAATTATTTTTTAATAGTCGTGCTGCTGCTAAAGTTGCAATAAAGGGATCTAAACGTTCATCAATGACATGATCAACACGCATATAACGACGACCAGTAGAACGTGTAAACTGCCACATACCAGCAGCTCCTACTTTAGAATATGCTTTGTAATTGAAAGAAGACTCAACATGAGGCAAGGCTGCGATTTCTAAAGGCAGATCCATTTCCTTTAAAATGCTAATGATATAGGGCTTCCAACGCCCGGAACGGATCACCCCCTCCTTAAACTTATTCGCCTGACCTAATTGAAAACGTATCTGTTTTTTTGCTTTCAGTAGTTCTTTATAAGTCACTTGCTCAGGCCATAGAGACAAGACTCTTTTTTCTTCTTTGCTCAAACGAGCACTTCTATTTTTTTTATCTGTATTTACCCGAAGAACTTTAGCCAGTTTATCCAGTATTTTTATATATTTGTTCTTGAGCTTTTTGGTATAACGTGAACGAGCTTTATAGCCTAAATTGGGGGGCAGTTTAATTTTTTCATAAATAACCGATAAATCAGCATTATCATGAATATAACCTTCTGAGGTAGAAATTTTTGTGTAGACTTGCTTCCAGAATTGAACATCCTTTTCTATTGCCTGAGGCTTTGGAAAAAGTTTATTCTGCCAGACTCCTTTTTGAGGTAGAGGAGTATCTTTCACCAGAGAAAATGACGCTAAAGAATAAGTGCAAAGAAGAGTACATACCAGCAACAAAGCAAGCCACTTTCTACTTCTTATCACAACACTTTTTACTACAACACTATCAGTACCAGGTTGTTTCATTGTCGTGTATGTCCATATTGGGTTTATCAGGGTACTCCTTAATCACGCCCTGAGGTTATTATATAAGTCTAAATAATTACCACATTAAATCATCAGGTATTTCATATTCTGCATAAAAATCATCCTCTTCTTCGACATTTGGAGAAGGCTCATTACGTAAAATGATATAAGTTTCATCACGTTGATTTATTTTATCGGCAACAGGAGCGGGAACGATTTCATACTGCCCATCCAGTTTTACAATAGCCAACTTGCCCTGTGAAATATTATCATGTGTATCCTGAGTAACATAAATCCGTTTAATATTCTTATTATCTTCAAAGTTGTAGGCCAGGTCATCTCCATTACCCTTGCTGATTTTATTTACATGAATTAGTTGTTTAATCTGAGCAATAATGGCTTTTTTCTGTGCTTTTTCATCTCTCTGACGGTTTAATTCTCTATCTTGAGCCGCTTTTTCTTGAATTGATTTTTCAGCCAATAGTTTTGCTTCATCAACAATAGCCTGATTATTACTACGCTGATGTTTCATTTTTTTATGTTTAGCATTTTTGGCTTTGTTTGCCTTATTTTTATCAATTAGTCCAGCCTTAAGTAACTGGTCTTGAAGTGCATTTCCCACAACCTTATCCTCAAAATATTCTACATAATTCATGTATTACAAAAAAGTATCTTACCATAAAGCAATTATTTCTATTTATTACCCTAAGATAATAAATAGTGAAATACTAAGGAATACATTAAAAATTCTATTGATCCTTTCGTTGCTCAGCCCAGTCTTTTTTAATACTTGCATGATCTTCAGAAGTCAGACTTTGCACAACTTTATCCATAAGACTTGTAAGTAAAGAGTTATTTTTCCTGGTTCCCATACTTAATTCATCCTGATATCCAGAGTTTCCCATGATCGTCAAATTATCAAGATTGAGTTCTTGTGTCAGGGCAAAAGAAAGAAATAAAGGCCCGAGAGTAGCATCAACTTCATTCTCTGCAACTTTTTTTAAAGCAACTTCCATATTTTCCAAGTAAATTATTTTTATTTCAGGATAATCCTGACGCAACTTAGAATCATAAACATACCCCTTAACCATACCTAAAGTTTTTCCATTAAGATCAATAAGATGGCTTATATTTTTATTATTTTCATTTAATACTAAAACGGCTGGAGACTTAAGATAAGGTTGAGTAAAATTTAAATATTTATCACGCTCTACTGTTTGATTCAATGCTGAAACAATATCACAAAACCCTTCACTATAAAGTGTTTGAGTCTCTTCCCAGTTTTTACTGCTGATGACTCTGAAGCGGACATTTAATCTGGACTGAAACAGTGACATATAATTTGCAACCAAACCAATGTGGTTACCCTGCTCATCCAGCTTTTCATAAGGCAACCAGTCAGGATCGACACACATATTAATCACTGGGTGTTCATTCAAATATTTCTGCTCATCAGTATTAAGCACTAGTTCTGTTGAATAAGCACTAAAAGCCCAGAATCCCAGGAATAGTGATAATAATTTAACAGGGAGTTTTTTTAACATTAGACGTATGACCTTATGAAAATTAAGAATGGAATAATTAGATAAGGATAAAGCTTGGAAGATAAAATTTTATCTTCTCTCCTATATTCATTGAAAAAATGAAGGAGAGAAGCAAAATGGATTGGTATCAATTATTGAGTGGCTTTTCCATCAAGAATAATGACAACACGACGATTGATTGCACGTCCTTCTTTTGTGTCATTTGATGCTTTAGGTTCACTTTCACCTTTACCCATTGTGTCAATTTGAGAATCGACAATATTAGTATGTTGCTCTAGGTATTCAGCAACCGCTTTTGCACGTCTCTCAGAAAGTCCCTGGTTGTAAGCTTCAGGACCTGTGCTATCAGTATGACCCACAACGCTCACATTCGAAGTTAATTCACCACGACCTTTATATTTTGAAATACGCTCATCAAGAACTGCTTTTGCATCATCTGATAAAGCAGCACTATCAAAATCAAACAGCATTGCCGCACGAATGTTTATTTCTTCGGCAATTGTTGTTGTCACAGTCGCTGCAGTAGGAGCTATAACCATTTCTTGCTCAACGACAACCATTGACTTTTCATAACCACACTCTTCTAATTTTTCAGTGGTATCTTCAAAGCGTGAACGCCAGCATTCGCCAAAACTATTCTTGTAGACTTCACCATAAGGATTACCAACATAGCTTTCAACAAATCCATCACCAGCAAAAGCGATTGGTTGAAATAATACCGATGAGAATGCTGCGGCCAATATTAACTGTTTTTTCATTATTTTTCCTAATTTTATAAATATAATTAATGATTATACACTAATGTAATGATAGCACATAAAATTCAAGCTTTTACTAATGTGACGATATTACAAAGCTATGAACCATTAGTAATTATCTGTTTTATTTTGCTTTATAAGTAAATTTTTGACCACCAACACTGGCAGCAGCCATCAAGCCACCTTTATAGTCTGTGAAAATTGCAACACCATCATTATAGTTTGTTTGTGTTGCAATACCTGATTTTACAGCAACGGCTGAAGCCTGTGCTCCTAAAGCATAACTACCTTTAATAAAAGCCTCATAATCAGACTCTTTCTCAAAAAAGATAATCTCACTATAAGCTTCAGCACCTGCTTGCCATCCCACACTGACCTGGGTCATTTTTGTTGTCCCAGTTATGACACCTTGTTTATAAACAACTCCTTCTCCATGGGCACCTCCAACTACAAATCCAGCCTTACCAATAGTTGGAAAAACAGCATAGCCATAAGCCTGCTTAAAGAAGTTATCCATTGACTTATCTTTATTGGCAAAATGAGCTAATGTTTCATTGGCTTTCACCTCAGCATTCGCATCCCATGCCCATACATTTTGGCTCGCAAAAAATATGAGTAATAAGCTAGAAAACAATATATTGTGTACTAATTTCAAATTGATATTCCTTTATTCATATCACATAGGTTGATAAACAAATTACTTAACAGTATACCCTTTTCCTTCTAAACAAGCTGAATAGGCACGATCATAATTATTCCGATTATTAGCATATTTACTTGCTTCTTGCTGTTTCCATTGTTCTGTATTTTGCGCCGTAGTATTATTCGCTGAACGCTGTCTAGCACCTCCAATTAAAGCGCCAGCAGCACCTGCATTTCTGGCAGATTTGGAACTATCACCAATAATGGCTCCCAAAGCCGCACCACCTAAAGCGCCTCTGACTGCTCCACCTGACTTTTTCTCTTGAGAAGGTGGTGGTGTAGATGTGGTTGGTGTTTTCATTGGATCAAATCCAGATTGCTCTTTAGCCCAGCCATAACAGGCAAATTTATCCTGTTCCATAGTTTCATTACTTTGGCCTTTAGCTGGAAATATCATAAAATCTGCCAACGCAACGTTCATCGCACTCAATAAAACAACGCCTGTAACACCCAATATATGTAAAGTTCTCATTTTATATTCCTTATATTTTACAAATTGATAAATAATTATATTCTATGTTTTATTAACAGTTTATGAACATAGTGACATTTATTAGTATTTAAAAAGACAAAAGTATATCAAGAATTACATCGGAGTTCTGCCTAAAAAAAGCTCATAATTCATTTTATACCATTTGCCATAGTATTTTTTCTGACAAATGAATTTGTACTAAACGACAAAATTGCTACAGGAATCGTAGCTAGTGACAATAAATAGTTTCACTTGGTCATTTGTTTCCCACTTTGTGTAAGTTTTACCTTACATTGATATAAGTTATAATTTGACAACAAATATATTATGGTTCAGAATTTTATAAACGGACATCAAAAAACCGCAAAAATAATAATAAATTATGACCTTACAAATATTAAACCTATATAACATGGATATAGCAACTTTTACTCCAATACTTAATCAAGAATTTAACAGTTTTGAAGAGTTAGCATATCTTACTCAAAAGTGGAATATTGACTTTCGCCAACTTAATAACGAAAGTTTTAAGTCGAGAATATTTCAAGCAAAAACAAATAATATGTTGATCTCAAATGCCCGTTTGGGTTGTCATACTGAGCAACGAGGTAGCACTCCTTTTGGTATGCGGACATTTGCTGTCCTTGATATTGATTGTCCTGATTTTTACTGGTTTGGCCACACAGTTACAAAAAATGATTTACTCATATTCCCAAGTCACGGAGAAATTGCTTGTTTCACACCAACAGGATTTGGTGTCTCAACTATTAGTCTTTCCAATGATTTATTAGGTGAATTTTTTGAGCATAATAATTTTTCTGATTTTGAAAAAATTATTGGTAAAGATGAAATTGTACTGACGACATCTCCAGACCATCTTAATCAACTGCGCTTCGCACTCAATAAAATACAAAAAAAATTATTAATTCATAACCAACCTTCAGTATATAAAGAACAATCATTTAATTCATTTACAATAAGTAATGACATTCAGAATCAAATCTTACTCTCACTTTTAAATATACTTATAGGCTCCGCAAATAAACCCCAAAAATTCCATTCAAATAGTCATCAAAAATCAATAAAAACTTTAGAAACACTGATTGATTATATCGACCTTAATATTAATGAATCACTAAAAGTCAGTGAGCTTTGTTCAATAGCTAAAATTTCAGAACGAACATTACAATATATTTTTAAACGAGAGATAGGTATGACGCCCAAGGCCTATTTGAAGGGTCAAAAATTATATCAGGTTCATAAAACACTGTGGTCTGCAACGCCATCCACTGTAGAAATAAGGGATATAGCCAATCAGTTTGGTTTTTGGCATATGGGACAATTCGCAACTGACTATTTTAAACTCTTTGGTGAGTTACCTTCTGCAACTCTCAAACATTCTTTATAAATCAACCTAACTCATTCAAATCTAAAACATCGAAAATCCGCAAAATAAATCTGACTCTATCTATTTTTTATAAACAAGTAAATGTTGGATTGCCATACTTGAATCATTTTGTTAATGTATTTAACTAAGAAATGATAACATTACAATTAAACATTTTACGGAGTATAAAATGAAAAAAATTCTTGCCAGCTTACTCGTATCCAGTGCACTTTTGTCGGGATGTGCCAATAATACCATCTCTTCAGAAAAGTATTCTGGTTTCTTACATGACTATTCGATATTGAAAAAAACACCTGATGACAAAGATAGTCTTGCTTCTGTAACACCAGGTGTTGACTGGTCTAAATATCATAGTGTTTGGATTGATGAAGTACAGATAATTACACCTAATGCTGATGCAAAAACCGATGGCAAACTTCTTTTGGCTATTGCAAATAAACTTCAAGATTTAATTAAGCAAGAAGTAGGTAAAGAGTTTTCAGTTGTTGAACAAGCTGGCGAAGGCACTGTTCGTGTTCAAGCGGCTATTACCAGTGTTTTTACAAGTTATGATGATTTAAAAGGCTATCAATACATTCCTATTGCTGCCGCGGTGACAGGTGCAGCAAGAGCCTCTGGTGCAGAATCAAAAAGTGTTCGAGTAATGGCTGAGGGAAAACTTCTAGACTCTGTCGATGGACAACTGCTTGCACAAGTTGTTGATATGAAAGCGGGAGGAAAAAAACAGGATGAAAATTCAGCAATACTATTAGCGGATGTGCAACCAATTTTAGAAATGTGGGCAGCACGCCTAGCCGATCGTTTATCAGGTTTAAGAGATAAAGCAAAAGCAAAAGCCCTATAAAACTTACCTAAATTAATCTTAATTCATAAGTTAAATAAACACTCCAACTTATGGATTAAGGTTCATCTTTTTTATGGGATATCTATTGTCCCCTTTTCTTAATTTTCCTTCTTGACTATATTATGAAATCTTTATTTATAATTTTTACTTTACTTTTTACTATCAATTCTTTTGCATTAGAAAAATCAAAAAATTATGAATACGTTGGCTATCAAGCATGCATCGAATGCCATAAAAAAGAAGTTCAGCAATGGCAAACTTCACATCATAAGCAAGCCATGCAACATGCTTCATTAGAAACAGTTCTGGGAAATTTTAATCAGGAAAAATTTGAAAATTATGTCTTAGTGACCACATTTTTCAAAAAGGGTGAACAATTTTGGGTGAATACTGATGGTCCGGATGGTAAGCTACATGATTATGAAATCAAATATACTTTTGGTGTCTATCCATTGCAACAATATTTAATTGAATTCCCCGGTGGTCGATTACAAGCACTGGATATCGCATGGGATGCACGCTCTAAAGATCAAGGTGGACAACGCTGGTATCACCTTCATCCTGATGAAAAAATAGAATCCGATGATATTTTGCATTGGACAGGTCCCAATATGAATTGGAATTACATGTGTGCATATTGTCATTCCACAAACTTAGAAAAGAATTACAAAAGTGAAACAAGTACTTATAAAACCAGCTGGTCTGAAATTAATGTTTCTTGCGAAGCTTGCCATGGTCCTGCTCAACAACATTTAGA
>JAPHSW010000097.1 GCA_026196615.1 Gammaproteobacteria bacterium
CCTATATTATATCAAAAACTTGCAATTTTAGCACCTGTAATGAAAGAATATATCCTTACAAATCAAAGTGCTATGATTTATTCAGGTTCGACTAATTAAGCAACTTGTTAGCGAATGTGAGCAATCAAACAAAGTGTATGAACTAAGTGCTTTTAAATATTCGCTTTGGCCGATAATTTTAACGGGATGTCGACATTACCGATTACCAGTTCCAATGCACTTTATTATAGATTTATATAAACAAACTAGGGATGGAGTGGATGTTTCTGACGACCCTAATGCGAATGTGACTGGTTAGACTATCGATACTGAATAGATAGCATTTTTTCTAACAAAACGCTGCTGTTGGATAAAATGTCCGCAATAATTCGTTTAGCCGTCATTTCGTAAAAAAATGCTAATTGATAGCTTAATGCTGGCTACAGGCATTTTTAAAAACTTATTGTATCGTTCTTGAGTGATATGAGATGTCCGCTTACTGGAAACTTGGATCTTGAAATAATTTACCATGCTCACTACCACAATGGATAAGTAGAAGTTCAAAATCTCTTTAAAACCTCATGGCCATACATATGTCTATATGTGTTCACACAACTACTTTAGTTCTAAATAATGAATTATGTACATAAAATGCAATGATATGCGTTAATCCACATTATCTTAAAACTATTGCTGTATATGGTGCCCAGGAGAGGACTTGAACCTCCACGCCCCGAAGAGCACTAGCACCTGAAGCTAGCGTGTCTACCAATTTCACCACCTGGGCAGAGGTAAATCTGTGGAAAACAATGATTGTTACCACGCTTGGATTAGAGCGGAAATTATACCTCCTTTTGCTGATAATTGCTTAATTTTTTTCAAATTACTTTGAAAAATCATCTTAACTTTATCACTCAATATACTAAAATTTATAGTAAACTTACTATTGAATGTATAATATAAATTAGTTTTAGTCTGAGCGTGCCTAAAAACCTCAAAAAGCACCGTTCAAGTCTCACTTAAACCACTCATTTTTATATAACTTTGGCCCATTGAGAAGGTTATGGATATCCTCTTGTGAATAATTACAAATGGCATTTGATCATTATTGCTTTGTCACTGCTATGTGCAGCAGCTACATTTTTCTTCTACGATGACGAAAAAGGCTTTATTAATGAGCAAACCAAATCACAAATTAATGAATTGAAGCAATTGAGCATTAATGGCTTTATCACTTCTCAAAATGATAGTGTATATGACAGCAGCAACCCTATCAGTGATGCTGAACAAGCACGCAGAGCTAAGGTACTTCACCTTATTGAAACTCTGGAAGAACAAGCAAAAAAAGCCAGTCAACAGACTCATCGGCACCTTAATACTCAACAACAGTTTATATCCCTGATTATTTTTCTTATTTTTTTGTATTTGAGCTATGTGCTTTTAAAAGTTCTCAGTACATCCAAACGCATAGAGGCCTCTAATTCACGAATTAAATCGGAAATTGCCAAAATTCAAACCACATTTGCCTCAATTGGTGATGCCGTAATTACTACAAATCAAAATGGCCAGGTTGATTATATGAACAAATCAGCTCAGGAATTAACTAACTATTACCTTGAAGAAGAGTCTGAAACACCCGTTCAGGAAATCTTTAAAATTTTCAATGAAGACAATTTTTTACTCAATAATCCGGCTGAAACTTCGATCAAAGAAGAACGTGTCATCAAGGGTAAGCATAATGTATTCTTACAACGTCGAGGGGGTGAACAAATCCCCATCATTTATACTATTGCACCCATCCATGATTCAAACTCCAATATTATTGGCACCATCATTGTTTTTCATGATACCAGTGAAACACATAAGCTGACCAAAGCATTATCATGGCAAGCCACTCATGATGCCCTGACTAAACTGCCTAATCGCATTTTACTGAAAGACAAACTCGAATCATCTCTTGAAGAAGTTATCGAAGATGGTACGCTTTTGACGCTGTTTTTTATTGATCTTGATGGTTTTAAGCCCATCAATGATGAGTACGGTCATGCCCAGGGTGATAAGGTTCTAAAAATCATTTCTCAACGTCTGCTCACCATTATTCGTAATGACGATATGGTTGCTCGTTTGGGGGGCGATGAATTTGTAATCACATTACTCTCTTTCAGCCATATTGATGAAATATTAAAAGCTCTTGAACGTGTTATGAACACCATCTCACAACCGATTCCTGTTGGTAGTGCAAATATTGTGCTCAGTGCCAGCATTGGAGTGAGTATTTTTCCGGATGATAACTCAGATGCGGATACTTTGTTACGTCATGCTGATCAGGCGATGTATATTGCGAAACAAAAAGGACGCAATCAATATCACTTTTTTGATGTTGAATCGAATCATGTCACCACACAAAAAGAGTTACAACGCCAACGCCTCGAACATGCCTTAAAGAACGATGAATTCTTTCTGGTCTATCAACCTAAAGTCAATATGAGGACTGGAAAAATTTATGGTTTTGAAGCTCTAATCCGCTGGAATCATCCTGAGGATGGCATTGTTTTTCCAGACAAGTTTATTTCTATTTGCGAAGACAGTGAGCTAATCACTGAAATCGGTGACTGGGTTTTTGATAAAGCACTCAAACAATTGCAAAAATGGCTTAAGGCTGGTTTTGATTTTCATCTCGCCATCAATATTGCACCAAAACAATTTCAAAACCCCAATTTCATCAAGAAGCTGGATCAATTATTATCAAATTATCCCGATATTCCCGCTCATCACATTGAACTCGAAGTACTGGAGTCAGCAGCACTTCAGGATACAAGCATGGTGAGTGAAATCATAAAATCCTGTCATGAACGAAATATCAGCATTGCTTTGGATGATTTTGGTTCTGGTTATGCATCACTTTCCTATCTGAAGCAATTACCTGCTAATCAGCTAAAAATTGATAAATCATTTGTGCTTGATATGCTCACAGATGAGGGTGACAGGGCAATTGTCGAAGGTATTATTAGTCTGGCAGGTATTTTTAAACGTCAGGTGATTGCTGAAGGTGTTGAATCTCGTGAACATGGTGTCATGTTATTACGTCTGGGTTGTGATATGGCGCAAGGCTATGGCATTTCAAAAGCGTTAAAAGCTGAAGATGTTTTGGATTGGGCAAAAACCTGGGTACCTGATCCCAATTGGTTATTATGGTCGGAAACACCTTGGGAAATTTCAGATTTTCCACTTCTGATTGCCCATAGTGACCACTTATCCATCATAAACAGACTGATCAAATCAGTGCATGAATATAATTTTAACCACCCATATCTATTTAAATTATTGTCACATCATAACTGTCGCCTGGGGAAGTGGTACTATAATATTGGCAGCAAAAAGTATGGTGATTTAACCTGCTTTAAAGAGCTGGAAAAACCACACCGCATGTCTCATGAACTAGGTAAAAAAATAATACAATTATGTACTGATGGTAAACAACCTGAAGCATTAGAATTAATACCTAAGCTGATCAAAGCACGGGATCTAGTTCTGCTTAAGTTGAATGATTTGCAGCAGGAAATTTTAGAACAGAAAGAATAAAGTTCTTCCTCATTCTTTTAGTTAATAAAAGTGAGGAAGAGCTTTATTAATAGTAATAATGTTGAGTTGAGTTAACTTAAAGCTCTGGCTTTCATATAGCCTTGTTCACTCACTCGGCTCCATTGAGTGACATTGTTTTTAAATTCAACAAATGAAGCATGAATTTTCTTTGATAGCGCATCATGTTCACCCACTGTTGCAACCACATCATTAGATAAGGTATGTAACTTCTGAATCACATCATCTGGATATTGACGCATTTCAACTTTATGCTTGGTGATTAGTGTCTGCAATGCCTGATTATTTTTAGCCGTATAGTCCGCCAACATATCCTGATTCGCTACTCGACATGCTGCACGTACAATCACTTGTAGGTCTTTAGGCAATTCATTAAATGCATCTTTGTTGATCATTGCTTCCATCGTTGAACCGGGCTCATGCCATCCTGGGTGATAGTAGAATTTAGCCACTTTATAGAGTCCAAAAGCCATATCATTATAAGGCCCCACCCATTCTGTTGCATCAATTGCACCTGATTGCATAGAGGTATAAATCTCACCACCAGGTAATGTCACAGGCGTTCCTCCCGCTTGCTTTAAGACTTCACCACCTAAGCCTGGGATGCGCATTTTAAGCCCTTTAAGATCAGCGACATTATTGATTTCTTTATTAAACCAACCACCCATTTGAACACCGGTATTACCTGCGGCATTTGGGATCAAATTAAATTTGTCATATAGCTCTTCCCATAATTTCATGCCACCACCATGGTAAAGCCAGCCATTCATTTCTTGTGCGGTTAAACCAAATGGAACTGAAGTAAAAAATTGTGTCGCAGGGTGTTTACCTTTCCAATAATAAGCACCACTATGTCCCATTTGAGCCGTCCCTCTGGAAACCGCATCAAAAACTTCAAGAGCAGGGACAATTTCATTGGCACCATAGACTTTTACTTTTAAACGACCACCACTCATTTCATTAATGGTTTTCGCGAGAAAATTTGCTCCTGTACCCAGGCCTGGAAAGTTTTTTGGCCAGGAGGTCACCATCTTCCATTTAATTGTTTTTGCTGCAGAAGCGGTATTGACTCCACCTACCATTCCGGCAGTAGCAACAGATCCTGCTCCTATTCCTTTTACAAAATCGCGTCTTTTCATTTGTTTTCCTTAATAAAATTAAGCCAAAGGCTTTAAGTGACTAAATTTGCTATATTCAACATCAACCAACGTGTACCATAATTATCAAAGCTTACTTGAACTCTTGCTCTGGCACCGCTTCCTTCTAGGTCGACCACTACACCTTCACCAAATTTTTTGTGGTTGACACTTTGTCCAATATACACATCCTCATCTTCATCTGCACCAAAAGAGGTGCTGGATGGTTTGCTATGACTGACTGCATTCTGCACTGCTCTGACCTGTGAAACTAATGATGCTGGTATCTCTGATAAAAATTGTGAGGGATAACTCAGCTCATTTCTGCCGTAAATTGTCCGACTCTCTGCGTGAGTCATGTGTAATTGTTGTCTGGCTCGGGTAATACCAACGTAACAAAGACGCCGTTCTTCTTCAAGTCTGCCACCCACATAATCTTGTAGAGCATTTTTATGTGGGAAAAGCCCCTGTTCTAATCCACTGAGAAACACTAGCTCAAATTCTAATCCTTTGGCACTATGCAATGACATCAATTGAACACAGTCTTCCCATTCATCAGCTTGTCCCTCACCCGCTTCAAGAGCTGCATGAGCAAGAAATTCTGCCATAGGATTTGCAGGCTGCTCTGCTTCATTATTCGCACTATCAGATGCTTCATCTTTGGCCTCAATCATGGCATCCAGTAAAGGATCACCTTCATCATCAAAGCGTTTGGCAGCATTGACCAGTTCATCCAGGTTTTCTACTTTTGCCTGAGAACGCTCACTGTTTTCTTTACCATGAAATTCTTTAAGCAAGGAAACTTCAACAATATGAGTCACCTGTTCAGCCAGAGTTAAACTGTCTTCTGAGGAATTTCCTTGCAAACTGCCAGTTGCGTCAATTGACAGTTCTTCAATCAGATCGATAAATTTCTGTACCGATGTTGCGGCACGAGCCGACAATGTTTTATCAGCCACCAGTTCCAGAGTCGTTTGCCATAGGTTTTGCTGTTTTTCTTTTGCTGCCTGACGGATTATATCCAGTGTTCTCTGACCAATACCACGAGTCGGTGTATTGATAATTCGCTCTAAGGCAGCATCATCCTGTCGATTAGCAATCAATCTCATATAGGCCAAAGCATCTTTAATTTCTGCACGATCATAAAAGCGTAAGCCGCCATAAACACGGTAGGGCACACCACGTTTTACCAGCTCATATTCATGAGGTTGTGATTGAGCATTTGAACGGTACAAAATAGCCACATCACTTCTTTTGCCACCATTTTCAATCCACTTTTCTATTTGCCCACAAACATAGGCAGCCTCATCAATCTCATTAAAGGCTTTGTAAATCTGTAATAATTCCCCTTCACTGTCATCTGTCCACAGCACTTTACCCAGTCGTTCACTATTATTGGCAATCACAGAGTTGGCGGCTTCCAGTATATTGCCCGTAGAGCGGTAGTTTTGCTCTAAACGAACGGTCTCTGAAGTTCCGGCCTTAAAATCATGAGAAAATTCACGAATATGTTCAATTTTTGCTCCACGCCAACCATAAATGGATTGATCATCATCACCCACAACAAAGGTATTCATATGTGTCGTTGGGAGGTTGTTGCCACTTAATACTTTTAACCAGGCGTATTGAATAGTATTGGTATCTTGAAACTCATCTACCAGAATGTGGCTGAATCGCTGTTGATAATGTTGCAGTATATGGGGCTGATGCAACCAGAGTTCATGGGCACGAAGAAGGAGTTCTGCAAAGTCGACCATGCCTGTTCTTTGGCAAAGTTCCTCATACTGGTGATAAACATCCAGCATAAATTCACGGTTGTGAAACTCTCTAGGATTCAGTTGAGCAACACGAAGCCCATTATCTTTACATTCATTAATAAACCACTGCACTTCACGTGGTGGATGCTTTTTATCATCGATGCCTATTTCTTTCATAATGCGCTTAATCAAACGCAATTGATCATCACTATCAATGATCTGAAAGTTTTCAACTAACCTGGCATCTTTCCAATGAGCACGTAGTAGGCGATGTGCCAGACCATGAAAAGTACCAACCCACATATTGCGTGTCGGTGTTTTTAGCAAGTTCTCAATTCGAAAGCGCATTTCGCCTGCAGCTTTATTGGTAAATGTCACCGCCATAATACTGTAAGGAGATACGTTTTCAACTTGTACCAGCCAGGCAATACGGTGTACCAGTACTCTGGTTTTACCACTGCCAGCACCCGCTAAAACCAGAGTGTTTTGTGCTTCAGAGCAAACAGCCTGACGTTGTGCTTTATTCAGCGGATCTATTATTTGGGAGATATCCATAATGTATTTATTCGGTGTTCTTTTTTTTTAGTGGTAAAAATAAAGGTAAATAGGTAAAGGCATTGCTATTGATTATATGAGCACGGCAATTAATGTGCAATAATCAATCGTCATTAAGCAGGCATTGCATCAGGTTCGATCAGAACATCCACACGATTCATTGCCCTTATTTGTGCAATAGGGAGATCGTCACCTTGTTGCCACTGGGTGACAGCTGTTTTTTTCCCACTTCCGGTCACCAATATCATCACTTGCTCACTACGTGCAATGGTTTGCTTGCTCAGTGTCACACGTTCTAAGGGTGGCTTTGGGGACTCATATACCGCATGGGTTAGTTCACTTTCATTGTGTTGATGCCCTGGAAATAAGCTGGCAGTATGGCCATCTTCACCAATTCCAAGCAGTACTAAATCAAAGGGTAAGAATGGTTCGATCACATTCGCATAGTCAGCAGCCCCTTGTTCGGGCCCCAGCTCTGCTCGGATAGGATGAAAGTTTGCTTCTAAAAAATCGGAGGTGTGCTCAATTTTATTCAACCAGGTTTGTTTAATCATTAAGCTGTTTCGCTCAGAGTCATTAACATCCAGACATCGTTCATCACCAATAAACAGGTGCCACTTTGACCATTCCTGATGTTGTTCTGAAAGGATTTCATAAATCCTTTTGGGTGTCGTACCACCGGCCAGAACCAGTTTAAAAACACCTCTATGAGAAATGGATTCCTGGGCTTTTATTAATATTCGGTGGACTGCGGTTTGTGCGACGGCTTCTGCATTTCCCAGCACATGCCATTTTGTTTGATCTGTCATATTTTTATTTATTATTCAGTTTTTCTAATTGCTAAAGTCACAGGATTGTAACTTGTTTATAATTTTAAGTGCAATACGGCTTACAATGTTCATAAAGATGGTTCTGTTATCATTAAGTTTGATCGTTCAGTCTCTTCAGACCAATATACTGAAGTAGTGAATACTCTTCGGGCAAGTGACGACATTAAGAGTGTTTATGCGGAGCAAAGTGGACATCAAGTCTGTCCTATTCAATCAATTCGTAAATGAAGAGAGTAATTGACATACAAACGATTTGAAATGATTTAATTTTCTTTTACTAAAGATTTAGCCTCTTCAACACTGAGAATTTTCCATGGTAGTGGAAAGACACCAGCCACTTTTTTCTGATATTTGCGATAAACCTCACCATGGTAGGCAATGAGTTTGCGCTCTTCCATTCTTGAACCAATCACAAAATAGGCTGTCACCAAAAGATAAACAAGCAACTGAACCGTGGAGACATCTCTGGTCCAAATGATCACTAAAGCAAAAAAATACCAGGGGTGACGAACATATCGATGCATGGGTGAGATGTGAAAATTTTCCTGATCATGAACGCTGGTATTACGTTCTTTTAATTGTCTTGTTCCCCAAAATTCTGATAGATCATAATATTTTAACGAATAAACAAAACCATATACTGCCAGCAGTGCGATACCACTGGTCACATAAAATCCAGGACCTTGCCACTGCCATAATGGTTCACCTGGAAATAAAAACATCACAATTAATAATGGCAAAGATAAAATAACGGCCAACGCATTAAAAGTCAGTCGATAATAAGGCATCAGTTCAGGCCAGTGTTTAGCAGTCCATTGTTTCATCGTAATTGATGCCGCTATTGAATGTAGGACAAAGTAGGCCATAAAAACAACTGTCACGATCAAATAAGACATCAGTATATTCGTATCCTATTTTAGCTTTAAGTTAAAAGGATAACGCTTCGTTTGCTGTCCTTCTGATACCGTTAATAAGGCTTTCACTGGTATGCCATGATAATTCACCACAATATTGCCACCTTTACTTTGCATATGTGCACTTTGTTGAATATCAGTTGTCGATATCCGTTGTTTATTAGAGTCAATTAATGTGATTTGTAAAAGTTGTTCTCGGTTACCAAACACTTCAAATTCCATTACGTCATTACCAAGACGAACCATCTTTGTTCTCACTCCTTCATCTTCCCACTCAGCACCAATGGTCATATCAGTAAAAGAGCTACTGTGTTTTGAAACCGGTAAATGAATGATAATATCACCATTAATCTCTGAGAGCGGTGTATCTTCATTTTTATAAGGCAGTTTAAATGAAAATTGACCATCCATATAAGGCTTATCTCTGTCAGGCACAAATTCACCATTCATATAATAGCCTTTTGCTTTAAGAGGATAATAATAGGAGTGCCCCACTTTACCATTTTCATCTGCTTGTGGATAACGGATAAAAATTTCCAGTGCTGATAAATTATTTTTCAGCTCATCAATCACGGGAGTTTTTATATGCAATTGCCCACTTGTCCCAAAATGCTTACTGGTTTTTAAACCGTATAATGTCAGATTCAGCGGACCATCACTCCAGGATGCCTGCATCTCACCATTCCAGTTATTGGCAGAGTCCTGTTCCATGTTTAATGGCTCTATATCCTGATATTTTTCATTCCATATTTTTATCGATGAGAGCTGGGCAAATTCCAGCTCATATTTCCACTGATCATCAGAAGGATAGGGAGGGAATTTAGAGATCTCAAAAGGGTATTCAATTTTTTCATATTTTGTGGCATAAACCACTTCAATAAAAGCAATTTCACCTTGATATTGTTGTGATACAGAAACCCCTGAACCAAAGAGATTATCCATAGAGGATCGACTCATACTGCTTAGATAGTCTCTATTTTTATTTAAAGCACGAACGGCCAGTATTTTGTTCTCATCTCCAGAAATTGTGTAAGAAAGACTATCTGGCGCCGATGGTGTAAATAATATTCGAGTTTCGTAATCCGTAATAACAATATTTTCATTGCTCTTAGCAATCTCTTTACTTTGTGTTTGTGTTGCTAAGTTGAGCTCAACTTGTCCTTTTAAGATTTTGACCTGTGAAAATTTCACACCTTTTTTAAGTTTTATTTTTTGTCGAACTTCCAATTCGTTATAGTTTACTTTTTTATCACCCAGGTAGGCAGTTCGTAATCCACCCCAGCTGGTAAAAAAGCCATCATCCAGAATGGATGGTTGACCACAAGCCAGTTTTGCTAAAACATTTTCACCTTGTTGATCGCTCACTTCTGTTACTCGAATTTTGGCTTGTTTATTACCCACATTATCAATATTTTGACCTTTACCTCTGAGTTGCAAAAGTACCTGATCACCTTCATCATGAGATTCTAATAACAGCTCATCTATAGAAATTGCAAAAGGTCCGTCTATCCAGACGGGTTTAAAGAATTGATCGAGTTCTTCATTAAAAGGTTTAAATTTAGATTTATTATATTGTGGCCAATATTTCTGTGGGGCTTTATCCAGTTTTTCTGTGATACCTGCTGAGCTATTCGTTGAAGTCAGTGCTGAAGAATCGCCACCAAAACTCAGGCTTAAAAAACGTTCCGTCAGCTCGCGAATGGCAAGTTCTATGGACTTTTTAAACTCACTGTCCATTTCAACCATCATTGATAATTGACCAATATCTCCCTGTGAATTTTCTCTCAAATCCTGTTGAACATTTTTTTGAAAAGTAATTTTTTCAAGTAATAATTGTAAATTAGCCAGCCCTGAACTTTTACTTTTCAATTCTTCAATCTGTTCCATCAAACTATTTTGTGTTTGATCCAACCAGGATTGATTGTCACTATTAAGTGTCAAATCAAATAAAGCCGCTGGTGGTAACAATTGCAAGCCTACACTGGCATAAAGACTATCAACCGATTCATTTTTCTTGATCAGATTTTGAGCCATCATCATTGGTAAACCCGACATAGGTGATCCACCTGTTTTATCATTTCCTTGATTAAGTGCTTTTGTTGGATCAAAAAAAGCCAGACTGATTAACTTATCACTCCGGTATTCTTTCCAATTACTCAAATCCGTTATGTTTCCAGATTCTTGCTTGAGTAATTGGTGCAAGTCACCCAAGTAACCATCACTTGAAACAAGAATACGCTCATGCTCAATGGACAGTTCCATAAAGGGTTCATTTTGGCAAGTTTGTTCATTCACTTTTGAAATTCGAAGACGCACAAAATCAGCATCGGGAATCACTTTGCTTTGAAAATTATCAAGGAAGAATTGCTTCATCGCATTCACGGGAAACTGTCCAAGCAAAATAGTTTGAGAAATGAGTTTTTTATCTTCAATATAAGCCACCGATAATACTTGTTTTACGGCTTTTTTAGGATCAACTCCTGCTTGTTTTAATTGCGAATAAATCGTTGTTTTAGTGCCTGGTAAGCTTTTTGTGTCACCCACTAAATAATTCTGTCGCGATAATAATCGTTCCATATTAATATGAGTCATAAATAATAATGGCTTATTAGCCAAAGAAGATTCAATCTCCACCACCTCATCAGGTACTTCTATCGTTACATTATAGGTATTCCAGAGATTCACGATCATCACCAGAAATACTACCCATAAAATAGTGGCGAGTATTGTGCGATTATTTTTTTTAACCGTCTTTTTTATTTTTTTTGTAAATTGTCTTTTTTTCTGCTTAGAAGAAATAGACTGATATTCCTGTTTTATTTTTTGAGTTTCATCTTTAAGGATAAAGACTTCAAGACCCGCATTAGTAAATAATTGTTGAAGCTTCTGAGCATGTGACGCATCATGTGCTCTACGTATTATGACGACTTTACCAGAAAAAAACTTTTGCTCTATTTTCTCTTGCGGTAATTTTGTTAATTGAACAATATTGTTGACAACCTGTTCCATATCAAAGCCAGGCAGCAATTTACCTTTAAATACAACTTTGTATTCACCACGAGGTCCAGACTTCGCCTTTTTCTTTCTTTTTTTATCAGTTGTATTATCAGTAGTCATAATGGTTGTTTTAACCTTTAACAAATTCCGTCAATTTTGAATGTGTTATTTTTATTATTATCAATTCACTTAATAAATTATAGCTGGTTTTTTTTTAAAAAATATTGAGCTATTACTGATTTTTGTCATATCAAAACTGTCAGTTTAGCCTTTACAGACAAGACAAATTGTCATGACAAGCACTTATGTCATGACAATTTGTCTTGCTGACAGACACAACTGTCAGGAAACACATGACAAAAAAACACACTTTTTGTAAGAGATACTTGCTATTTCATAAAATCCCAACTATTTTTTTAATTGGCATAACAAATGCTATATAACTCTAATCAGGATTGAGACAATTTGGATTGTGATTTTTGAATACTGCGTCCCCCCCTGCAGACTCATAAAATAGAATTCAAATTGTTCTATTCTGATATTACTTATTACAACAAAAGCCAATAATAATAAATATTTCTAAGCTGGCTTCAAATACGACAAGTACAAACACAAGCAAACAGGAAACAATTAATGACTGATGAAAACTCATCCAGTAATAGTCCAATTCTTTTAAACAGAAAGAACATCCTCATCATTCTTATTATATTTTTCTCTGGTGTTATTGCTTTTGCTGGGTTCAACTCCATTCTTGCGTATACTAATGAAATGGACTTTTGTACTTCCTGTCATAGTATGAAAGTTAATTTAGAAGAATATAAAGAAACCATTCATTACAAAAATGCATCAGGTGTTCAGGCAACATGCTCTGACTGTCATGTACCAAAAGAATTCTTTCCAAAAATGAAAGCAAAAATTCTTGCTTATAAAGATGTTTTGCATGAAATCCTCGGTACCATTGATACTAAGGAAAAATATGAAGAACATCGCTGGGCGATGGCATCACGAGTCTGGGAAAAAATGAGAGCCTCGGATTCCAGAGAATGTCGCAGCTGTCACAGCTTTGATAATATGGAGTTTAGTGAGCAAGGTCGCATGGCACGCAAAAAACATCCACGAGCACAATTAAAAGATCAAACCTGTATTGATTGTCACAAGGGTATCGCTCATGAAGAGCCTGAAGAACCAGAAGAGGAAGAAGAGGAAGAAGGCACTAATGATGCTTAATAACTCTCTTAAGAATTCAATTAAATTTTCAAAATTCTCATCCTGCTTATTCCTTTCTATTGGAATAAGCTTTATTTCTAATACTACTATTGCTGCTAAAACAAAGTTCGTTGATCCAACTCCTCAAGAAAAAGAACTCATGCAAGCTTCTATGGTGGGTGACATTGATTATGTTGAAAAGCTTTTAGCTCAAAATGTCAACGTCAATTCACATGGCCGTTATGGTAAGACAGCTTTGATGTTTGCCATCGAGGAAGGCAGTGATGACGTAGCTAAACTACTTATATCCAAAGGTGCTAATGTCAATGCTATGACAACACCGGGCTGTACAGCACTCACTTTTGCCGCTGAAGGTGGTTATGCAGAACTCACAGCACTGTTATTAGAGAAGGGCGCAAATACTAAAAATAAAACACGAGCAGGTTGGGATGCTCTGATGATGGCTAGTATTTATAATTACCCAGAAGTGCTAAAAGAGCTTATTGCTGCAGGTGCAAATATTGACACTCAGGATAAAAATGGTAATACTGCATTGATGATTGCTGCACAAAAGGGTTATTTAGAAATCATTGATATTCTACTAGAAGCAGGTGCTCATACAGAAATTCGAAATAAACATGACGGCAATGTATTAATGGTAGCAGCCTCTCACGGTCAATTAGCCGTTATTGAAAAATTACTCAAACGTGGTGTCAGTCTTGAAGCTCAAAGTGACGATGGTTCCACAGCAATTTTTTGGGCAAGTGAAGCCAACCAAATTGAAGCAATGAAATTATTATTAGAAAAAGGTGCTAACCCGAATCATCAGGATATCAATGGTAGCACAGCAGTAATAGAAGCTTATATTCAAAGAAATTTTGAAGCAGCCACTCTATTATATCAATTTGGCGCCGATCCAATGATAAAAGATAATGATGGACTTTCCGGACTTGATTATGCTAAGAAGGTTTATCAATTTGATAGTAGACCCCGTAAGCGTTAACAAATAACTTGTATTGCTTACTCAGGTTTACTGACTTTTTTCTTTTCACCATATTGAAAAGAAATTTTTTAAAGTAACACCGATGATCTTAAGATCAAATTTTGTAAAAAACGGTCACCTAAGGAGGACCTATGAAACTAAATAAAAAAGTACTGGGCTTAATAGTACTCGGGGGGTTAGCAGTTTCAGGAAACAGCTGGGCTGGCACTGCAAGTGCAACAGACTTAGCTAATTCTTGTGCTGGTTGTCATGGTGTAGATGGAAGTAGTGTCGGACCAGCAACACCTTCACTTGCTGGTATGTCATCAGAATACTTCATCGAAGCAATGGCAAACTATAAGGATCCTGAAGGCCGTTATTCAACCATCATGAGCCGTATCGCTAAAGGTTATACTGAAGAAGAAATCAAACTAATGGCTGGTGTTTTTGCAAAGCAAAAAATGATTCCTGCCAATCAAGAATTTGATGCAAAGCAAGCAAAAGCTGGTGCAAAACTTCACAAGAAATATTGTGAAAAATGTCATGAAGATGGCGGTCGTTCTGCAGAAGATGATGCTGGTATTTTAGCAGGTCAGTGGATGGAATATATGCATTTTACAATGGAAGATTTCGCAAGCGGCAAACGCGAAATGCCTAAGAAAATGAAAAAGAAAGTTGAGAAACTTGAAAAAGATAAAGGTGCTGCAGGCATGAGTGCATTAATGAATTACTACGGCAGCCAGAAATAAAGGGGGATATACAAATGTCAGGAATTTCACGTAGAAATTTTATACAAATCACAGGTGGTGCTGCAGCAGTTAGCACTATGGGTTTTAGTAACATCCTTCTTGCTGGCAAGAGCGCTGGACATGTTGTTATTATTGGTGGCGGTGTCGGTGGTGCAACA
>JAPHSW010000248.1 GCA_026196615.1 Gammaproteobacteria bacterium
ACCACCAATCAGAGTGTCATTGCCCTCACCAGCGTAAAGTTTGTCATCACCAATACCGCCATCAAGAAGGTCATCGCCGTTGCCACCAATGAGTTTGTCTCTACCCTCATCACCAGAAATAATATCATTACCATTATCACCACGAAGATAATCATCACCAGCTCCACCATTGATAATATCATCACCGTCACCAGCATAAACCTTGTCATTGCCTTCACGTGCCCAGATTTTATCATCGTCACTCAATCCTTTGATTTTATCCGAATTTTGAGAACCAAAAACACTGTCTTCATTCAGATAAAAATGGTTAAGCCAGGTTGCTAAATCGCCCAGATTTGCATTTCGATTGCCATCTTCATTGAGAACATTATCTCCTTTGATCTGGAAACCAAGATGATAAATACCATCAATCACTGTATTAATCAGATTGTCTCCACGATATTTTGCATTACCACCATCATTTTGAACCAGATGATAACCTGTCTCTTTACCACCCTCATCATCACCATGCAGCTCTTTCCATTCTTCCTTATAATTCGTCTGTAAGTACTGGTTAATGGCTTTAATGTCATCAATATCAATTAAGTTGTCCTGTGCTACTCCAGTTGCCTTTATAGCCTCATCTAATAATTTATTCATACTATTAGCAGCTGCAGCCCCTTCATTGATGTCACCTGCATTGGTATTTCGTGAAAGACCTGAATCACTTTTGATTAACTGTACCAGTTCATCCAGTCTGGTATTACTGGTTCCCTGATCAACATAAAAATAATTGACCCAATCAGCTAAATCAGTCAGAGTGGCATTATTGTTACCATCTTCATTGAGGATGTTATTGCCTTTAATTTCAAAACCCAGATGGAAAATACCATCAGCCACAGTGTTAACAAAATTTTGTGCAAACATACGAGTATTAGCACCATCATTTTGCACTAGATGAAAGCCAGTCTCTTCACCATTTTCATCATCACCATGAAATTCCATCCACTGCTCTTGATAGTTATCTCTGATGTAGCTGTTGATTTGACGAATATCTGCAACATCAATAGCATTATCAGCAGCCAGGTTCTGACTTTCAATGGCCTCCTTAATTATTGCACTCATACTATTAGCTGCATCTGCACCATCAGAAATGTCTTTATCTGAAATTTTATGACTCAGTCCCTTATCAGCCATAATCATATCAGTCATTCTGTCCAGACCACTACTGGTAGTGGAACGATCGGTGTAAAAAACAGTCAGCCATTCTGCTACCTGGGATAATGTTGCATTGGCATTGCCATCTTCATTGAGCAATTGATCATCTTTGATTGCAAATCCCAGATGATAAATACCATCTGCAACAGTATTGGCTAAGTTCTTACCACGGAAATGTTCAGTTGCACCATCATTTTGTACCAGATGATAACCTGTTTCTTCGCAGCCCTCATCATCACCATGTAATTCAGCCCACATATCCTTATAGTTATCACGTATATACTGATTCAAGTCTCTAACATCCTGTACACTGAATACACCATCCGGTGCCACATTTGTTGCCTTTACCGCTTCAACAATAATTGCATTCATTGCATTTGCAGCTGCCATACCACCAGTGATATCTTTATCTGATATATTTCCAGACAACCCCATATCAGTGCTTATTGTGTCGACTAGCTGATCCAGACCACTATTTGTATTGCTTAAAGAACTTCCATTTATACGTGAAAAATAATTACTAGACATGTTAACTCCTTACCTTGTATTTTAGAGGCTTACATCAAACAGACTCACTTTAAATCATCAAAACCTGACCACAACTTTAATCCTATAATAATAGGAAAAATTAAAATTTATCAGAAAAAAAATATAATGAGTCGAAAAATTATTGTTATTTGTATTCTTTAAAAATTAAAAAAAGTATATCGATAAAAATTAATATTTTTTTGTGAACAAGTCGCAAAAGAGTAATTTATTGTGTGAACCAATCTACATACTTTACAAAAAAACTCTTTAGTAATTTATTTTACAGACAGAAAAACTTGGCACAAAAGATTTAATGATTTACCTACATTTAAACAACAGGGACATGATATGGTTTGAATTAAAGAGCTTAACCAGAAAGAATTAAAACTACTATAATATTTAAAAACACTCTGAAAAAAATTCGACAAATATAATAATTTTCATAGAACTTTTCCTTGATTGTTTTTTTAAAAACTTTGACTAAGGTTATGAATACCCTTTTAAAATTTTATATTTTCATGGCAGATTAGTATTATAAATATTTTTATACAAATGGATTTTTAAGAGTGTATTGACTTGTATTTAACTGAGACAGGAAAAGAATGCATGACGTGTACTTAAAATATTTAGTCGCTCTAAAGCAATAATGCAATAATGCAATAATGCAATAATGCAATCTATGGTTAGATAAAATAATATTTAGAAATAAAGGTTCTTTTAGCTTGATAACATTATATTTAATGCCATTAAACTTGGGGATGATGTGTGTCAAACCCTATGTTAATGATTATCTAAAGTTGCTTTAAAAATCATATCTTCAAGTGGTTTTGATAAAATTCCCAGGCGGTTAATGAATTAGCACACTTTTTACAAATAAAATGTGATAATTTTTCAGTATCACCAAAAATACCATCATCATTATTTGCATTAAAATAATGATGACAGACATGACATTTTTCAACCATAAATTCATCTGTTGGAATTCTTTCAATCACTTCGTTAATCAATGTTTTTAATGGGATGTATTCAGCAAAATCAATCGTATTACTTTTATCATTCCAAATTACTTCTTTAATATTAATTAACCTGATCAAAAACTGCCAATATTGCATTTCATATTCTTGATTAATTTGTTGATTGGCTTGCTCAATTGTCCATGAGCTTTGTTTTAAATTTTTTAAAGACATCATTGGTCTCCGATAAACTGATTTATGAATATAAAAACATCATAAGCTAATAAAAGAAAAGTCTATTAACCTAAAATAGAATTAGCACAAAAACCTAAATATAATAACAACATAATTTCATTATACTAACTTTCTGGCTCAACTGATTGAAAAGAATTTAAGGAAAGATGAAACCTAATAATGATTTCATGAGAAATGGTTATGAATTATTTTGTAAACAGAATTTAGATAAGAAGAAAGCTACATATTAATGTGATTAAAAAAACTTATTCAAGGAATTTAAAAGCCCCTCACCACTTATAATATATTTAATGAATGCCCTATTTATCTATCCATATCCTTATATATTTATCCTGGAGTTTATTTTCTAAAATAACCATAAAAAATATGGTTTTTACATCAAAGCTATGATAATATTCCGTTCCTTACTATTTTACTTGGTTATTAACCAACATAATTCATAATTTTTTATAGAGGTATCTAAAATGAACGTAGATCAGCATTTAAAAGTAGCACAATGGCACATTGAACAAGCAAGACTGCACGCTACTGAAAGTGGTTATAGCTGTGGTTGTCCTGCGAATGAACACGATCAAAAAGCAATTGATGCTGTTGAGTCAGGTAATATTGAAGAAGAAAAAACCTGCGCTGTAAAATAATCACCTCAGTGACAAAACATTGAGAGTAGATTAGTTATCACCATACTCTATCTAAAGGGTATGGTGATTTCTCAAAAGTATTTTCCCTATTATTTAAACAATAATCCCCTCCCCCCAAAAACAAGATTTAAAACCCAATGCTATTTATGGGTGTACTTAAGTACATACAAAACTATGTCTGTTTAAATTAATCGTCAGTTTAGATTAATGGTCAGTTCATTCAAATCACCATTCAGATTCAATGTTAATGATTTATCAGTCCGTGATTTTATTTTTGGCCCTGCAACTTTCTGGACAGTGGAATTTGTTTTATTAACATCTTGACCACTTAATTCAACAATATTTTCAATTAATATGTCTAAATTGCTATCTGCCTCATTTTGTTGTTGTTCAATCACATACTCAACAATCGCAGCCATCCTAATACCTTCATTAACTGCTTTATTATTGCCTTCAGACCAACCAGCATGATGCAGAGCCACTAAATCCCATTCATTATTAAAGACAGGTGAACCAGACGAACCCGGCTCTGTATCAGCCGTATATCGAACACCGTTGTCATAAACATGGGTGACTTTATTATCGTGTAAGGATATTTCTTTTTTGCGCCCTTTCGGATGTTGAATAATATTGACCCGCTCATTACGAGTAACGGTTTGTGGGTCTCTTAGTAGTGGAATTGCCTCAATATCCGTAGGTAATGGTGAAGGATCACAAGCCACAATAGTAAAATCCAAATCGCTATTGGTCATGAAAAAGACATCAGGTTTCAAAGTGACCGTATAAAGAATATCATCTTCATCATAATCAAACTCTGCGATAGTTAACTCTGCGGTTGAAATATTAGGAATCACATGATTATTAGTCATTATAAAATTACGAGAGGCAATTAATGAACCACTACCATAGCTCGTATCAGTTACAATACGACATACTGACTGGGCTCGTTTCACACCATGCTCTAAAAAGCTGCTTGGAAGAAAATTGGCCTCTTTGTGTACCTTTTCAAAAAAATCACCAATATCGGCTTCTAGCTGGCGGCGTTCATAATCAGTTTTTGGTACGGGGACTTTTTTACCCATGGTGCGCTCAGCCCGAGTAACAACCAAGTTCAAAAAGCTGGTATTATCTAACTGTTTGAGCTTGGCCAGTTTAACCGGGATTTCTTTTTGGTCAGTCTCAGTCGTCTGAATTGGCAACTGAATAGAAATAGATGGTGATGCGGCATTTTCATTCAGTGCTTTTTTAATCGTTTTATCAAATAGTTTCGCTACTTTAAAATAGCCTTTATCTTTAGGATGTAGCTCATCGTGCCAATTCGATTTAGTACCAATCAATTCACGACAATCAACATGATAAACGGAGCCTGGATAATCTTTAATAATACTTTTCAGTAGTTCATTAAACCGACCAATCATTACTTTTATTATTTCATACTGAAGAGTTGGATCGATAATCTTTCTTTTTGCCAACGGTTTACCAAGCCAGGTACCATTTTGAGGGATGGCATTATCATAACCATGACAGATGATTTTTAGATGAGGTTTGTTACTCAAAACACGATCAAAAAGCCTACGATACAAACGTTCTAACTCATTTAAAAAAACCGAAAATTTTTCATTTGGATAGTTCTCCGCTTTTCGATTGGCACTATATGGATGAACCATCGTAGCAATTCGCTCATTACCAACCATATCATTACCACCCCCGCTAATCAGAAATACATGTGGGTCCTCATTTTCAATCGCTTCAGTGATCTCATCTTCACGAACAATATTCGAAAGAAGATCACCTGCTTCACTTAAGCCATAAATAGCATATTGAAAATTATCTAAATCAATCAATTGATCAATCGTGTCTTTAAGAATGAATGGATATTGAAACCAGGAATCACCTTCAGCAACTACACGTATACCATCCCAGTTTCTCATACGACTTTTATATTTTCGATTACGTCTCCATCGTGAGATAGAATTAAAGGAGTTAATTATAAAAGCACCTTCCAAACCATCATCTTTAACCAGTTTGGGGTTTGGCACTAAGACGGGTTTAAAGGCATCACTTGATTTCGTTTCTTCAATAAAGTAATTTGCCAATTCTTCATCACTTACTTCGATATCACGTAATTTTTCCATCAATTCTTGTTGCGAAATTCGCTTTGTTTCTGTAGCCATTTTCATTCCCTCTATTGTTATGATTGAAGATAAAAAAGAACTAACTAACATTCAACGAAATGATAAAAAATAGACATTGAGAATTAATCTAAAATTTTACCTGTAATCGTTTAAACGTTTTTGAATTACCTAGAGATACAACAGAAATGGAATAAGATTTTCCTTAATTATCAAAATCAAAGAAAATTTATGCAGGGATAAAAAAGATTCCAAGCAAGATTATGAGTCCATACAACTTCTAACCTAGTCTAGGTTTCATTTTAGGAAGGTATTTTATGACTGTCAAATAAACAAATTTGAGTTTGTAAGAGAAAACTGCATTTTAGAAATCAATTAAATCTTATTAAACTGATTTTGATATAATTGATATATGCAGTTAGCTATTTTTTGATTACTTGCAAAAACAATTCCACAGTGATTCATGTAGACTGAACCCATTGGGTTTAAATTAAGTCTATTCCCTTTAATATCAGTAACCACAGCATCTCCAGTAAAGA
Source organism: Gammaproteobacteria bacterium (assembly GCA_026196615.1). Lineage (GTDB taxonomy): Bacteria > Pseudomonadota > Gammaproteobacteria > GRL18 > GRL18 > GRL18. The sequence continues at coordinate 6,243 of JAPHSW010000248.1, forward strand.
AACAACTACTGGCAGCATAATCCCAGACACAACCTCCACCAGTTTGCTCCTTTGGAAATTTAAAATAGCAAGCGGGTGAATATTCTAAAACACCCATAGCGTTTTTTACGGCCCCACCATTAGCCAGTGTTTTTATAGAATGATAGCCTTCTTTAGCAAATAATTGACTTAATTTATCAATAAATTCATTATAGATCTGATCCTGAAAATAATGACGATCACATAAAATCGTCACTACTTCTTTATCCTTATTCGAAAATCCATTGATTGTATTTTGATTAACTAAACTCTTTTGACCTTTTATAGTGGTATATAATCTATCATCATAAGGATCATAGATAACACCTAGTATTGACTCCCCACTTTTTGAGACCAATGCAATAGAGATAGAATAACCAGGTTCATTCTTACTAAAGTAGAGAGTGCCATCGAGTGGATCAATACACCAGAAATAATCCTTATCTAAGCGAGTTCTATCATCCTCTGATTCTTCAGTCAGTATAGCCAGATCATAAAGTTGACAAGTTTCTGATAAGATTTTTAATATCTTTTCCTGTGCCAGAAAATCAACTTCCGTCACTATTTGTGCTGCTAAACTATCAGCACCTTGTTTAGAATAATGATTAAAACGCTTGTCTATATGATTTTGAACCAATTCACCTGCTTGAAGAGCAGCAGAAATCGCATATCGAGATAGAGTTGTTAAATTTTCCTGGCTGAGTTTCATTGTCTTTTTTACGGGGATTAAAGTAAAGCAATTGTTTCTTTGGCAATACGTTCACTATAGCCATGAATTTTCCAGTGTCCTGGACTCCAACCTTTAACAAAACGATGGAAGTCAGTCCAGGCAAATGGGTAAAGTGCTTTCCAATCTTGCTCCAATTGATGCCAATCAATTTTAGACTTGTGATGATTTAATGCCTGTTTTAGTGCAGAAAAGTAATAATCTAATAAATCATCCTGGAATTGCTCACACTCATCTTCGTACAAACAACTACCGATAAAATAAGCCACATCTTTCATGCCACAACCACCACCCACATATTGAAAATCGACTGCTGCAACCATTGAATCATCCGATGAAAAACAAAAATTAGCTAATTTAGCATCACCATGAACAAAGGTTTTAAATGCAGTGGTTTTTAACTTATTATCTATTTTTCCGGCTGCATTTTTTAGAGGCTGATCATCTAAGACTTTAAGCTCATCAAGCCGAGTATCCAAATGCCAATAGGTACCCACTTTCCATAAGTTTTCTGGTTTTTTACCCATAAAAGTGGCGTGAAAGTTGGCTAACCAATCAAGACAAAGCTGCATATCAATCAATGAAGCTGAGGTTTTTCTAAGGTTAAATCCACTGGCATCAAGATCTTCAAGCACTATAAACACCTCATCACCATGACTTTCCAGAGCATAAACTTTGGGTACGATACAACTTTCATCACAAAAATGACTCCACTGCTTATACCAATGACTTTCAACCTGATAGGACTTTTTCTTTCTTATATGCGATAAGTCAGTATTCCATCCCCTCGGATGTTTTTTCTGTGTTGGGAAATGGACATGTTTTACTATCACAGAGGAGAGAGTTGTAGAATCCAACTCACAGCGAAGGATTTCACCATAACCACTCCATAGACTTTGTATCGAATCTATAGAAAGAATTTCTTTGGATTGAGTTGACTTCAACAAAACTTGTTTAAAGTGTTTATTCATTTCTTTCACAGGTTTATTACATCCATTTAAACTCTCTCGTCCCAGTTTTATTGTATCATGATACTTCCGTCGTTCCTTGAGTATAAACACTGGCAGAACCATTTAGAAGCCCTTCTTACATAACTACCTGTTTGACCCTGTCTGTAAGGTCAATTAGTTTTTGCATCATGACCACAACTCCAACACAGTTCAAAGGATGAAGAATTTATTTCACCACATTGTTTGCAAACCCAATCATGACCTGAAGAAGCTGGTTTTAAAACAGTTGTTTTAAGATAACTCTTTGCTGCTTCAAATTGCGCTTCATTATCAATCCAAACTTCAGGCCAGGTTTCTATAGGGGCAATATCCCCTGCTCCACCTGCAGAAAATTCATTTCTTATATGGCAATCATATCCAGCCAATTCTAGTGTATTTTTTACATTCCATACCATGAAGCGATCTTCGCTGGTGTATATCATCTTCATATTTTTTTACTTTATATCGATGGTAGTGTTTTGATTGTATAATTATCAATAATATTTAAATATATCAATTGATGGGTACCTGAATCTACTATCAAAAGTGTGTCCTAAAAAATATTTAAGTTTATAACACATTACACAACCAGGTTATCTAAGATTACACATCCAGGTTATCTCGAATTACATCACTATATTACTACAAAGCATTCTCCCAGCCACTAGAAATAATCTTTGGAAGCTGAAGAGTAATTTATGGGTCTCTATAATTACCAATTGATAGGAGTCTTATTTCTTTAAATGCTCACCTGCTTATAAGTCAATACTGTTACAAGAGTTTGATATTTTTGAACAATCAGTTTGTGAGCCCATGATATACTCTATTATCATTCTCTAAATACTTCTTAGGAAACTTACATGATTTATCCTGGCTACCTTGCTCTTGAAACGCACCCGGATAGACCTGGTCTTGTAAAAATGGTCAAGAGTATTAAAAACCCTCAAGAGAGTGAGCCATTAAGTGATGGTGGGAAAGTGCGTTTTGTACTGCATTTCAATGATATTGAAAGAGCTTTTATGATGGCTCAATCAAAGATGAGCAAGCACATTGAAGATCTGGATAATAATCTTTATAAAAGGCATCTTGCCGTTGCTATGGGAGATCTTGAAACAATTGAACTAAATCATACGCCCGTATGGAAAGATCCAGATCTGACTGAAGCAGAGTTGGCAGAAATGGAGCAAGAGATTCAGATTAATCGTCGTTGGCTCACCATACGTGATCGTTTTGTAAAGATTATAAAGTGGGGAATAGTTCTTTTTCTTCTTTTAAACCTTTTTTCGCCATTGATCTCGATGATTTATAACAATCTGTAAGTGGGTGGAAGGTAAGTTATAGATATCTGTAATTAGTTAATTACGTTTTTTTAATGGGTATCTATAACTACTACTGGAATACACTGCTCATCAAATTTTTTTGCTATTATAGTACTTCCAATTTGGTGACCAAAATGACTTGACCACTACAGTCTATAAATTTCTAGTTCACATCTAATGGGTGAACCTCCCCCAATAAAAAAACCATTTGTCAGATTAACTTGACAGATTCTTCAATTTATCATGACCAATTTCTCACTCCATGAAAAATAACTACTACTCGTTCACTTATTAGAATATACTTATAGATTAAGTAAAGATCAGGATCAATACGACAAAAACAGTCAATGGAAGACTGAAGTGCAATTCTACAGATGCTTGTAGAGTTTAACAGCTTCAATGACACATAAATGGATATTTATCATGGATGATAAGACACCCCCTCAAAATACTGTTCTAGACACAGCTCTCATTCTAAAGCAGAAATTTCAAGATTTTGCACAATCACAAACAATTGAACATCTTTTCATTTTGTTCAATTCAGCAAATCGCTCAACCAGCTTCCATGGATGACTGGATCAGCCTCCCAAAATATAATATTTCAATCACCAATTAAAAGCAGACAACTAAGAGAATTAAGGATAATTCATGGCCGAAGAGACACTACAGGGCAATCCAATCAGCCAACAGGCTGCCAATTTACTAAAAAATGGTGTGGACAGTGAGAAATACAAAGGGGATAAAACAGGCATCCGATGCCACCCAAGCACTCACTATATCGAGCTGGCTTACTTTTACGATGACATAGACAAGACGCCTGCTGCTTATGTGCCCTACACTCTTAAATTTGCCGACAACTCTACTCGTAACGGCACTCTGGATGAAAGTGGCTATGCCCTGGAAGATTTAGTCCCCGTAGGCCCGGTGAGCGTTCAATATGGTGACAGTTCGGCAGATGAAACTCAGGCGGAACAATTACGTCAGGAGTTCAAACAGTCTCTGGATCAATTTATTGCTCAGATGGAGCGAGACAAGAAATTTCAAGATATGGTATGGGAAGAACTCGCCTGGTGGGAAAAAGGACTGGTTAAAACCGGCGCCTTTATGGAAGGCGTGGGTGACGGTGCCAGCAGTCTGGCCAACCTGGCTGGTGAGATCGGCAGTTTTCTGGTACAAGCTGGAGTGGAATATGCAGACTTGATTCACTGCCTGGCCACTGGTGACTACAACGAGCTGGAACGCAAAATGAAAGCCGCCCGTGAACAGGGTGAAAATGTCTACGAAAAGGCCAGTGAAGCTTCTGAAAACCTGATTTTGCTGCTCAGTGATGAAGAAATTCGACAACTCTTACTGAATTTTCCTGAACGCTATTGGGACAGTCTGTCCGAAGTAGAAGCCACCCGAATGGCTGGTGGTGCCGCATTTGAAATAGCCCTGGGGATTTTATTAGCCGCCGCAACTGGCGGAGCTGGTGCGGCTGCAATGGGGGCCTCCATGGTAGCCCGTCTTGGGACTCATGCTAAAAAAACCGTATCCATTCTTGAAAAGCTGATGGTGGTATTGAAAAAAATTCGTACTAAAAACACCTACAGAGGTGTGACTCAACGTAAAAATACTCACATCATTAAAAAACCTGAAAGTGCCGGCAGTACCGCCAAAGGCGGAACCCTAACAAACGACAAGTACTCCCCAAATGCCAAAGAGACCAAAGTGGGTGGTGAACCAGTCAGTCTGGTCACTGGTGAAGAGCTCTTGCAACAAACCGACTTCACCCTCACTGGTCCTCTGTCACTGAATTGGGAACGTACTTATCGTACCAGTAACCCCTACGATATCGGACTGGGTCATGGCTGGACACACCCTTTAATCGGTTGGCTGAGCCAGGACTGGCGTTTTATTTATTATCATGATCAGGAAGGTCGAAAAATCCCCTTCCCCATTCCTCAAAAAGGACAATACAGCACCAATACTGCGGAACAAATACGTCTCACCGCTCAGGAAGATGGTTTATATCGACTGCAATTTCTTAAAAGTCAAAAGCTCAAAGACGAACAACCGGATCGATTATTTAAACTTATTAATCGACAATACCGCCTGCATGCTCTGCAGGACAGTATTGGCAATACCCTGCAATGTTTGCACAACGATCATGGACAAATCATTCAATTATTGGGGGACTGGGGTAAAGGACTGCGTTTTCATTATCAGGGGAAACACATTATTCAAATTGATGAACTCAGTCTCATCAGCAACGAACAATCTGAGCCTCATTCAAGTCCTTCAGATTCATCACAATTTCAAAGCAGTCGAAAAGTAAGCTATCAATACGATCAGCAAAATGATCTGATCGCCATCAGTGATCCTGCCGATAATAGTGAACGATTTGCTTATAAAAATCACATCATCACTCAACGGACATTAAAAAGTGGTTTTAATTTTTACTTTGAATGGGATCAATACACTATTCATGCAAAGTGTCTGCATCAATGGGGTGATAATGACATTTATGATTATCACTTTGAATGGGAAGATGAAAAAAAGCTCTCACGCACCATTGATAGTAACGGCGGCATTCTCACCACACATTACAATGAACACGGTTTACCCATCAAAGAGATCGATCCTCAGGGTGGAGAAACACAATACGAATACAATGAAGCAGGATTACTCAGCAAGACCATTGATCCAATGGGGGCAACGTCTGAATACCAATACAATGAGCTGGGCCTGGTCACCCAGCAAAGTGATCCACTGGGCAACACACAGTCGATTGAATACAATGACTTTGGTCAACCGACACAAATTACTGATGCCAATAACAATATCTGGACCCGTGAATATGATGAGCGAGGCTTATTAAGTCAGCTCACCGATCCACAAGGCAACCAAACTCAGTACCAATACAATCACTATGGGCAACCTGCTTTAATCACCAATGCACTGGGACAAACCACTCAACTACTTTGGAATGCACAAGGTGAACTTCTGGCAGAAAAAACACATGACGGCCAGACCACTCACTATCAATACAATGCACAAGGCCAAATCCAAAGTACCCGACAAGGCAATGATAGACCCACTGAGTATCTGTATGATGTATTGGGCAATGTCACTCAAGTTAATTTACCTAACGGTCAAAGTCAGCATTTCAGCTATAACAGCAGTGGTCAGTTGATCCAATACACCGATGAAGCAGGTCGTAAAACACAATATCAATACGATGGCTTATCACAGGTGCGTCGCCGTATCGATCCCATGGGTCAAACTCTCACCTATTTTTATGATAAAGAACGTAACCTGACGGGTCTGCAAAATGAAAAAGGTGAAAGTCATCAACTGCGTTATGATAAAAACGAACGTCTGATTGCAGAAGTAGGCTTTGATGGTCGCCAGCAACATTATCGTTATAATGAATCAGGTCATCTAGTTGAACAAATTGATGGCTCACTGATACCAAACCCTCTTGTCGATACAAGTAAACAAAATGCTCCTGAAAAGAATGAGGAACAAGCTCAAAATATCCCATCTGATGACGCCTTAGTCACACAGTTTCAACGCAATCCTCTGGGCCAGCTAATAGGCAAAGCCACTGCCGATGGTGAACAAAGTCGTTTTGCTTATAACCCTTCAGGTCAACTGACTTTAGCAGAAAACCCACAGTGCAAAGTCATCTATGATTACGATAGTCTGGGTAATCAAATTGAAGAAACACAAAAAACAGATACGCAAAGTCAAAGTCTGATACACGAATATGATCCTCTAGGCAATCGCATCAAAACCACCCTGCCCTCTGGTCAGGTTGTTGCCTATCAGTACAATCATCAGCAATTATTTACTCAGGTCTCACTGGATGACGAAATCATCAGCCAAATTCAACGTGATGCCCTGGGCCGAGAAATCAGTAAACAACAAGGTCAGCTAAATTCTCATTATCACTACGATCCAATGGGCAGACTAGCTAGCCATCAGGTCTCTCACCAGAAGAGCAAAAACACCATAATTCAGCGAGGTTATGCCTACGACCACGCCGGAAATCTTGCCACCATTGATGATTTCAAAAAAGGAGCTACTCACTATCAATACGATGCCTTAAATCGTCTGGCACAAGTCAAAAGTTTTGTCAGTGAACAATTTGCCTTTGATCCCGCAGGTAACTTATTAGCTCAACAAAACACACAGGACTCTTCAAACCAGCCAGCCAATCAGACACAAACACCACAAGTTTCAGGCAATCGCTTGAGCTTTTTGGGTGATCGAAAATTTGAATACGATACTAGGGGTAACCTGATAAAAGAACAACGAGGCAAAGGCGGTCAACTACAAACTGAGTTTACCTATAACGCCTCAAATCAGCTGGTTAAAGCCACTAAAAATAACGCAGGAAAGCAGGAAGAGTACTCCTATCGCTATGATGCACTGGGACGCAGAATTAATAAAACCACTCCAGAGCAGAGCATTGATTTTGTCTGGAATGGTGATGTGTTACTGAGTGAAGCAATTTTTCAAACCAACATTGAAGAAAATGAAGAGCAATCTCAGAAAACCCAATCAAAAATCTATCTCTATGAGCCAAATAGTTTTAAGCCATTGGCAATTATTCAGAACCATGAAATTTATCACTACCATTTAGACCATCTGGGCACACCACAGGAACTGACCCATCATAATGGCGAACTGGCGTGGTCAGTTCATTATAAAGCTTATGGTAATGTCGCTAAAAAAGTAGTTGAGTCGGTTGAGAATAATCTAAGGTTTCAGGGACAGTATTATGATGCAGAGACAGGCTTGCATTATAATCGACATCGGTATTATGATCCAACTACGGCACGATTTATTAGTCTTGATCCTATTGGTCTTTTGGGCGGGAATAATAATTATCAGTATGCAAATAATCCGACGGCTTGGATTGATCCGCTTGGATTAGTTTGTGATGAACGTTATAAACGATATAAATTATATCGTGAGCAAGGGCTTTCTGCATCAACCTCAGCAAAACTATCAAAAACAAAAGAATCTATCATTACTAATCCATCTCAAATATTGGAAGCTCCAAAATGGGAAACTCCTGAGATGCCAGGCAGACCTATAACTAGCACTATAAGTAATGAAGGTTTAATATTAGAGCAAGCTATAGATGAAAGCTATCAAATAGATAAAATAACTGGAAATATAAAGCCTGGAGGTTTTTTTACTGCTCCTGATACAATTATTAATCAAGAATATTTAAGGAATAATTTAGCTGTAACACATAAAATGAAAGAGCAAGCAACTCATGTTGCAAAATTCAAATTTCCAGGAGGAATACGTGTACAAAATAGCACTGTTGGTCCTCAAAAAGACATTGATGGAAAGATACTACCTGGAAAAGCACCTCAAACAGAAATTCTGAACTATTCAGATAGAAAAAGAATTCAACTTATCGAACTTAGAGAACTTGAATAAATGAAAATTAGTATTAAAAATTCTGGAAAAAAAATTTGTTGGGAAATTAACTCACAACAAACATGTAAAGAATACAAATCCACGATTATGGGCTATGAAGTTTTACCTGAAAACTATGGAATTATAATTTTAGAACCATATGAGGATGTGGGCCCTAATAATGCAATAATATATAATCTTGATGGAACTTTACGGTGGAAATTACCCTATACAAAGGAGTCAGATACTGGAATTTGTTTCGACAGAATAGGATTTTCCAATGGGAAATTAACTATAATTGCTATTATTAAAAATAGAGATGTTGGGTTTATTGTAGATTGGAAAAATTGTAAGTATTTGGATATTTTTTCTTCTCGATGAGAGAAGATAAAATAGTTAGGGTTACCCATTAATTTATTTGAAAACAAGCTACAAGCAAACACACAAGAATTAGCAGTTCAGGACACCCATTAAATAGGGTAACAAAGCAATCCATTTGATGGGTATCTCTAATCGATATGATTAAATTAATAAATGTACTAAAGAAGATATCTAAATTGCTTATCTCTGTTGATGAAACAAACTGGAACAAAACCTTTATATACTTTATAAATAAAGAACACATAATAAAAACAGAAAATGAAAAAAATTTTTTATTAAATAAAATTCTTAAAATATATGGTGGATTAGGCTCATTTTCTGATCTTGTAATTTACGTTGAAGGACAAGTCATGATAAAAGAAAATATAAAACTAGAAACGTTTCGAAAAGAACTATTTAAAATTACAAAATCAATGTACTAATTTTTCCCTTGCTAGAAAACCAATAAGAATGATAGTAAGAATGAGGACATACATAATGATCTAGCTATTTAGGTAAAATATGAGAAAAGTAACATTTAAAGAAGTCAACTCTGATAATTATGTTTTTATAGATGATACAGGAGAATCATACCATTTAAATTTAAACAATCCTGACTTTATAATAAATTGATTAACACCACATTTCTAAGATAATTTAAATTTTTGAGGTGCCGCTGAATCGCAAAAATGAACAGCTGGTACACAACCTGCACTTCATGGAGGAGGAATACAAATATTCTTACCAAAACCAAAGAAAGAATGGATAATATCGCAATGAATACATTTAAAGACATAAAAATTTGGTTTGAGAATAAAGAGTCATTTTCATTTTTCTTACCTTATGGCTCAGAAGGTCATCCATTTGATAATCAATATCAGATTAAAGATATTGTTAAATTAGATAATACGCTATCAATTCAATTAACCGAGAATATCAACTTGAAATTTGAAGGCTCCCTTCAATATAGAGATGAAGGCTGCAATTTAATTATCTTTGACTTTAAAAAACTTGAATATATAGTCAACGGAGTTTTGATTAATAAATTTTTTGATGGTGAATTTTGTCTAACAGGTTTTTAAGTATTGAAAGCAGAAATTTAATTGCCAATGATTAGACAAGAAAGCAGTTCAGGAAAAGCAGTTCAGGACACCCATTAATTAAAAAGCCAAGTGGTTTCATCTAAACCCAGCTGGTGATTTTGTTATGGGTATCTATAAAGACTTTCTCATTTACCAAAGAAGGGAACAGAGTTATTTCAACAACATTAAGTTGGGAGCACAACGGAAATAATATTTGTATCGATTGTCAGGATGATGTGCAGGCCATATATGCAGACAAATTAGAAAAAGTGGTAGTAGAATTATTTTTACAAAATAGAATCGCATTTTACTCCAATGAAGGTGAACTTTCATTTGAAATACCTTTACCTTCATTGGATGGTTGTAGCTTTAGAGGATTGAATAAAAGCATCAAATCAAAAACAGGTGTATCTATTATTTTTAACCCAGAAGATGATAAGAAAAAAAACAAGTGGAATGATATGGTGCAGTACGAACTTCTGACTAACGCACCTTATATTAGTGAATGCTTAGAGATATATCGTTAGTCAGAAATCTATTGTTCTTTTAAATCAGAAAACAATTCAAGACATACATACTAAGCTATTTCTTCAAAGTGATTCGCACTTATTATTCGAACCTAGGATAAAATGAGTAATAAGACTCCCATTAATTAAATAGCCAAGTGGTTTCATCTAACCCCAGAGGTAATTTTTCTATGGATGTCTATAAAGACTCTTTTCAAGAATGTATTACCCTTGTAACTGTGGGTAAGGCCTCTATAACTGTAATTAATAATAAGTAAGGATTTCATAATGAACAAATTTAAGTTAATAAATAGTGCAAAAAAACTTATTTCCAAAAGATTAAATCAATCTAATGAATTTGAAATTTATCACTCAATTGATGCACAACTAAACTATTTATCAGAATTACTAGAAAATAAAATTTCTGATAGAACAAAACTTAAAGAAATAAATGTCGGACTATATGCTATTAGAGAATTTGAAGAATCAGATCCTGAACTATCAAGTGTTCTAAAAAAAATTCAATTTATAACAATTCAAATGTCTAAAGGATTGAAAGTTGATTGAAATAAAATAAGACAACCATAATTTGAGATAAAAAATATCCAATGAAATTAAAATATTACTTTCCATCAATCGATGGGTGTCTATAAAGACTTTTAGAACGCACTTCATTATAAAGGGTTATATAGTCTTCAACTTTCACGTCTAAGCAATTTATTGAATCCTTTGATGCATCATTGAAATAGGCAAGGCATTCGTCAGGGTCATCACCCACCATTGCTTCTTGAGTTTTATTAAAAAAAGCTCGTTGGCTATAATTAGCAGACCCTGTATATGCACAAACAGGTTTATCATCACTCAACCAAATATATGACTTTGAATGTATAGGAATTTCACCAGTATAATAGCTACACCTAAACCTATCTGGGTAATCAATTATGGACAATTTTTTATAGTTTACATGTGTGCCATATCCTATGCCGTCTAACTTAGCCATTCCAATTACTAAATCAATGCTTACACGTTCATTTAATTTAGCTAGATGCTTATAAGCCATTGCACTAGATGCATACCCAGAAACAACCACGATTTTATCTGCTTTATAGTCATCAACTGGGTTCAGCAGTATCGTATCAAATAATTCATTGTTAAACATAGTGACTAAACTCCCTTATAGTTATTAATTAACTAACTAGTTTTCATAGGTAAGTCTTTAAGGATTTTATCATTTTTATTCAGTGGCTTACCTATTAATTTTGAACCTCAAAATTAGGTTCCATTCCAAACTGATAAAGT
>JAPHSW010000113.1 GCA_026196615.1 Gammaproteobacteria bacterium
GACACAGCGGGAGATACAATGATAATAAGGTGTTTCAGATAAACTGACTTGTTGATTACGGGCTTGAGGCATCTCATAAAATCCATTTATATGTAAGATACCTATAGATTACTTTATTTTTGTACGGTATTCAATATCAGAATGGATTATGTTGTGGGTATCTATAATCATCTTTGATTGTTTATAATCAGTTTTTTCCTAATAGGTACTTCCCTAGGAGTTACCACAGTACCATCCATAAGGACAGCCACCATATACCTTGTAGCACTCATTCGGCTCATATAATCTGAAGGAGTAAAGTTTAGAATATAAACCCACTTATCATCAACCTTGTTACAGTGATACTTATGTAAGGTAAAACTATCAATAGTATAATTTTCCAAACTAGAGTGATTTTCTTTTTGCCATTTATTTACGATCAACACAGCATTACCAACAGAAATTGGAGGTTCTTCATTTTCAATATTCCATGAAGGAGTGTTATTTATTTTCTTCCAATCCACAAAAATACCAACTTCTTTACCATTTTCATCGACAGTAGTCATAAAAGGATATTTACCACAACCTAATACCATTATCGGAAAAAAAAACATTACAAGAAGGATAACGTACACATTATATTTTTTTACCATAATTTATTTTCCAAATTATAAATCACCGTATATACCATCACCATTTTGTGGTCTAAGATAATAATCATTACTAGTTTTTTCACTTAGTTTTGTTGTGGGTGTCTATAAACTTTGATTTTTTATTTCAAACAAACCATCTGCATACAAAAAGCTAGATAAAACAAAGTAGAAAAACGATGTAAAAAAAAATTTGATAACCATGACTGTTTTCCAAAATTAGAATTAAATATTATTGATGTTACTGCTCTCTAATGCGTACTCTAATTTCCACTGGCTTTCTTTTAGACGAGAATCTAATGGGTGTCTATAACTTGTGTTGGCTTCAATAAGCTGAATAAAGGACAAAAACAAAAGATTTAGAGTAAAACCAGTTGACTTTTAAGGGGCGTCCATATATGTCTATAACTGACTTTTTTTATTGTTTTTTATAACTGTTTTTGAAAGATACCTATAGATTACTTTATTTCTGTACAGTATTCAATATTAAGATGGATTTTGTTGTGTCTCTAATAATCAATTGATTTAATTGATTTAATTGATTTAATTGATTTTATCTATAATAACTCAAGTGTAATGGATGTCTTATTTCATCTAACTACCCATCAATCGTTAAAGAACTATGGTATAGGATTATCTCCTTTTTTAGACCAACATTTTATACTTTCCATAGCTCTTTCTAAATCATCCATATCATCATCACCTATGCTAAGATCAAATCTTTTTGTTAAAACTGCCCTAACAGTTGCTAGCTTATGTGTAACTTTCCATTCATCAATAAAACGAGTTGTTTCATTTCTATATTCTTCATCATCTTTATCCATATAGTATGTTCCCATATTATGTAAAGAAATTAGTATCAGCTCTATTTCTTTCAGAATATTTATAATTTCTTCTCCTGAATATGATATTTCTCTGTTAGCTGGCATCATAACCCTATTTCCTTCTCGTGATTGTTGAATTATTGAGTGGGAGATCACCTTTAATAGTTAACTCTTCTGTTCCATAACGAGGATTTTTTTTCCACTCAAGTTGGGAGTTAGGCACATCTGTTTCTATATAATCACGCCCTTTACCACGTCCCAACTGGTACTTATCTTCAGCTTCCACTTGACTTAGTGGTTTTTTATTTGCAGGTTCAACATACACTCTATCATTATCCCGAGATCTAATTATGTCTTCCTCTTCAATTGCATTAGATCCTTTTCGATTAGTATAATGTCTAACTCTTGTTGTTCCTTCCTTTGCTGATTAAAAGTATCCGTTAAACTGGGGGAGGTTCATGTCTATAATTTCTAATTTCTTTCTTCAACAATTTCAACAAAACAGTGACCAAGATTTCCGTAATCATCTAGTTTTTTAGCTATTTTTTTTAGGTGAAATATTTCTACAGAACTAAGGTTGTTTGACTTACAAATAGTGCGAAGTGTGTAGTCCAATGTTTGAGGCCACAAATCTTCGTCTGCAACAGAAAATGATTTTACACGATTAACAAATTCATCAAACTCATTAAGAGATTCAGATAAACCAACAAGGAAAATAGAACAACACAGTCTCATTTCAAATGTTTTCAAATAAAGATAATCAGACAATAAGTCTTCCGGATTTAACGAATTAAACCATTTGCTAGCAGATGTATAATCCCTTTCATCAAAAGCTTGATGTCCTAAATAAAGCATCGCTTTCGCCTTTACAGAAGAGTTTTTAGTTATTTCTATAGCATACATAAGATAATGTAGAACTTCTTTGCGGATATTAGCAAATTTTTTCTTCTTAGGATGTAAATAATACAAATAACCAATCAGGTATGCAGCTTCATCCTTCACATTTTTTAAATTCTTTAGTTTCTCTATAAGTTCATCAAACATCATAATTTGTTGAACCTGATCATCGACATCAAGAGCATCATCAATTCCACAAAGAATATCTTCAGGAACAAATTCAAGTTGATCTGTCATCGACGTTTCCCACCTTGTTTACTTCCACCTCTATGTGCAGCCTTGGCGCGCTTTTCATAGGTTTTTGCAGTATTACGAAGAGATTCGTAATACTCAGATAGTTCTCCACGAGCTTCAGCTTTATCAGCCATTCTTTCAAGTTCCTTTTGCATAGCACGAGAATATTTATGGTGCCGACCAGATTCATATCCCGCATATTTTTTACGTAATTCCTCTTTCAACTTATCTATATCTTTACTGGCCCAATTTTCAGGACTATCCCAGTGACCATCTTGTCCTCTTATATTCCCTGCACGCTTTCCTCTATTTGCAAGTTGTCCAGGATTACGAGCAAATCATTAGTGGCTGTTCACAACTGGTCGTAGTATTCAATTTGAATAAAATTACTTTAATGGGTGTCTTTGAATTTCTCCTCCTTTAAGAGACTTATGTCTCTGATTAAAAGTATCCGTTAAACTGGGGGAGGTTCAGAGTGTCTATATTCTGCTTGCTGGTCATAATTGTATTTTATCTTCTTTCAGATACTATAACCTTTCTCAATATATCATCAATATCATTGAAGTTGTTTGGAGCTAAAGTTAAATTGAGCCATTCCTGTGTCTTAGAACTACCACTACAACCATCAGGTATAATCTCAATTAAAAGATAATGTTCTTTTAATTTATTGTTACTAATAAAGTTATTAATTTTTTCTACAATTGGTAAACTAGACTCATTATCTGTATTAATCACAGTAATTATATTTACTTCATAAAGAATATCATCATTAATTTCATTTGATTTTTTTATCAAAAAAGTATTTTTTTCTGATAGAAATTGAATCAATTTATTAATATCGTGGCTAACTGAATCAGTGTATACAAAAAGGATTGATTCATAATGAAGTTTAATATTTGCTATTACTGATAGTTGAGCAAATATTTTTTTTGCAAGTTCAATGTCTACAACATTATGTAACCTAAAATCACAATCAATAAAAAACCTAACAAAATTATATACAGCTAGAATTTGTTTTTTATCAAATAATGAATCAATAGTAATATTTTTTTCCAGTAGTTCATGTAAAGATAAAAAAACCTGATCTGTCACATCACTAACGATATTGTTTTTATCATAATGTGACAGACTATATATCATAAAAGCTGGCAAGTAATATTTAAGAGATTGAACAGGCATCCATGCTAAAACATTATTTTCACTTGTTAATTCAATCAAGCTATCACTAAGTTCTGACCATTGTTGTTTTTCTTCTTCAAAATATAATTCCTGCTCTGTTAGCTCATCAACTGAAACTATATTATCATCCGCAACGGCATTGATAATTCTATAATCAATTATTTGATTATTATTTTTAAATGAATCAGCAATATCTTTTATCACTGACTTCTTATATAAATGACAATTCATTTTTATCCTAAGGGCTTATCTATTCCATGGCTTTGATGGAGGTTCCAAACCTAACCAGAAATTAATCTCATCTAGTGGTGTAATACAGCCAAATTTTCTAGCTTCATCAAGCAACTTCCGGAGTTTTCTTTTCTGGTCAGTTATTTGCTGGTTGTGCCTATCCCAATCTGACATATTCTTTCCTGGAGGGATGTTGTTCCTTTGATCATATAGACCTCCTGGATCATCTAATTGTTCCATATGTCTCCTAGCAATCCCACTTGTATCATGGCCTTTTTTACTTCTTAGATTATAGAGTTGCTTATAGATATCCATCATTATTCTTGTGCAGTTATCTTTACCATCTAATTTACACTCATAAGGATCACCATAATAGTCCCTCAGTATCCCATCTCGTCCAATTTGTGTATTTGGGATCGGAACTGGATCCATCACAGGATCATTACGAAGAGTTGGGCCATTCCTTAATGAAGAGTTAGGCCCCATGGGATTGACATTTGGTTGTACAAAGGTTCCATTTGGTGAGTAAGATGGAGGAGGTCTGCCCAATAACAACCCAAGTGGATCCACTAGATTTGTTGGGCTTCCTCCAACATAAGCATAGGTATTCAGCCCACCCTCAAGTCCAATGGGATCACTGGTAATGTATCTCCCAAGGCTCGGGTCATAGTACCGATGGTAGTTGTAAACAACTTGACCCTACGCAGTCATACCACTAATTCGGTCACAACCTTAATGCAATCAACCAGTTAAAGAGCA
>JAPHSW010000177.1 GCA_026196615.1 Gammaproteobacteria bacterium
TAAACAAAAAGGATAAAGTAAAATAAGCATAACAATAGTTACAATATAAGCCAGATTCAAATCACCCACATCACGTAAACCTCCATAAGTACCTGACCCTGTCAAAATAATACGATGTACCAGATAAAATATCATGGACGTTTGACCAAAAACCAATAACACACCATTTTGACGAACGCCAATAATCGGTTCTATATAAATCATAAGTCCCAATATCACTGACATAACACCCAATTCAAGAAATGTAAATGAAGCGGATGGTGGATACTTACTGACATGAAGCCACTGCTGCCAACTATTATCTTCGCGATATAACAGCATATTTCCATAACCATTAAAATAACGAATAATAAAGTAAGTGAGGAGTGCTGAAATTCCAAGCCCAAGTAATAGACGAACAGGCATAATACTGGTTTTGCCTTCCCTATAGTCCAACAAATAACGACCAAAGACCCAACCTAAAATCATCATACTCAACCAAGGCAGTAAAGGATACATAATCACCATATTAGGTGAAGAGTAACTAGAATAAAGCAGTGCTTGAATAATTGAACCACTACCCTGTTCTGGTGGCCATGCCTGAGTAACTAATAACTCACCAAAAGCAATCCATGCCAGAGCCATAATGATCAAAATAGTTGTGGAAAAACGCCTTAGAAGAGCCATACACATCATAGCAACGCCAATAGCATATAAAACCTGAATGGTTATTTTTCCGGAAAAGAATGAAACAATCGTTGGATCAAGCAAAGCAATAAAAGCACCACGAATTAAAATATCTTTATCAATTTGCCAACTATTAATCCCTTTGGCTACTTTGCGTTCAACACTTATAGCTAGAGCGGTACCTGCTAAAAAAACAAAAACAGGAGCACACAAATGAGTCACCCAGCGACTAAAGAATTCAAAAGCAGGTAAAGCAGTACCACTAACATATTTTGCTGCTGAGTCTGAACCAATGTGATTCACATTGTAGACCATAGAAACATGGTCCAATACCATAAGTAACATCACAAAGCCACGCATCCAGTCAATTGAGGCTATTCGATTTGATTGCATTCTATTGCTCCACTTATCATTGCCAAACAAAATTTAATTCTAGCTTATTTATCAATTCCAGCCCAAACATAATTTGATTTTACCTATGAATTAACTTTTGCTATTCTTAACCAAAGTCGCATTCAAAAAGTACAAAGGGAAATGACATGCTCAATCTATCTGAAGAAGCCATTATCAACAAGATTAAAAACAGAGAAACATTTACGGCAATGATTGATGGTGGAGGATTTACTCTAAAAATTGAAAAATATGAACCGGTATTATGTGCGGCTATTCATAATGGTGGAAATTTACGCCCAGAATTAACAGACAACTGTTTATTAACTCAGGCTGAGCGCTACTATGAAGAAGATCCTTTTACAGCCAGTTTTGTCGATCAACAAGCTATCACTCTCACCGCTAACGATTCACGCTACGAATACGACTTAAACCGAAATACTGATGAATGTGTGTATGAAACAGCATGGGGTAAAGAAGTCTGGAAAAAACCATTGAGTGAAGAAACAATCGCCACCAGCAAAGAAAAACATGCTCAGTTTTATCGAATTGTTTCTGCTGTTGTTGAGGCCCTGGCAGCAGATTTTGGTCAATGTGTTGTTTATGACAATCATTCCTATAATTATCGCCGTCATGAGCGCACAGATTTACCAGTATTCAATATTGGAACAACATCAGTGAAAAGTGAAAAGTGGCGTCCTATTATCGACTCATGGTTAACTGCGTTACAAAACATGAAAGTGGATGGTGTCGAAATAACTGCTGCAGAAAATGATATTTTTTATGGTAAAGGGTATCTAGCTGCTCATTGTCATGGTTTATACGATAATGTATTAGTTCTGGCAACCGAATTCAAAAAGGTATTTATGAATGAACTGACGGGTGAAACCGATCCAGTTGTATTACCTTCTATGCAGGAAGTTTACAATAAAACCGTTAAACAACATATAAAAACCTATTACTCAGTTTAAGCCGTTGCTGTTTAAAAGATAAGCCATGAAGAGAAGTGACCAATGAGCATTACAATGAACAATTCATTTTTTATAAACTTACTACTCATAGGCTTAATGAATTTTATTGTGCTCTCTTCAAGTTACGCTGAAGTAAAACCAAATAACACCGTTGCAGATGATGTTCTGACTCAACCGGAGCTTGAACAGTGCAATAAGAGAACTCAACATTTAGCTCAACAAGCCTCTCAGCTAAAAGATAAATTTAACCATCTCCAGGCTCAAAAAGAAACTCTGACTTTATTAGAAAAAGACAGAAATCAAGCCTATAAAACCATTGATTTCCACAACCCAACATCAGTCAATAACTACAATAAAATAAACAGTGAATTAAACCAATTATCTCCAAGCTATGCCCTTGAAGCAAAAACATTCAACGAAGCGGTCAAACAATATAAGGCCGATATCAATCAACTTCGCTCTGAATGTAATCATAAGTCTTATTACAAAGAAAACAACCACACAATACGCATGTAAACTGTTTTTGAATTTTTTCAGTATGACGCATTCTGCTAATTTTTAAGATCAATTTTTATTTGTCATCATCCTGTCATAAATACCCTATATAATTAAAGTTTTCTTGTTCGATAAAGGATAACTTTAATGAAACTCAAAAAAATATTGAATGATATAAAGGCATTTTTTACAAAAAAAGATCCTGATAAGAAATATATTGAGCTCATGGAAAAAACATTACACAAACTGCGTGAAAAAGCGCAAAAACTTGAGGTACAACTTAAAAATGAAAAAAATTTAGCGCTTTGTAAAGATATTAATTTGACACTCATGGTCATTTATAAACAACAAAAGAAATGCATAAAACTCATAGATGATCGAAAAAATAATTCATCATTACAAAAAAAGCATAAAGTGAATACCAGAACTGAATTATCTCCTCCCCTATTATAAATGCTCAATAATTCATTACATAAAAACCGCAGTCTCTCACGTAAGATTATGAAGAAATCACTTTCAATATTTCCTTTAAACTTCCTCCATTGTTTCAATTCCCTTTTTTATTAAATTTCTCTGGCTCGAAAATTTCGCCCTTTAAGTTTACCTTCTGTTATTTTTCTTAAAGCATACTGAGCCACATCACGATCAACCGCAACATATGCCTTATTCGGAAAGAGCTGAATTTTACCCACTTGCTTTCCAGTGATACCATCTTTGCCTGTTAACGCCCCTAAAATATCTCCTGGTCTGAGCTTTTGTTTTTTCCCACCATCAATTTGTATCGTCACCATTGATGGTTGATAGGTTGGTTTGTCCAGTAAATTAATAGGAGGAATAGCTTCTGGCTCAATTGTTGTTTGTAAAAACTCTTCTAACTTTGCCAGCTTAAACTGTTCTTTATCGGTAATTATCGTTAAAGCAATTCCTTTATTACCTGCTCGTCCGGTTCTGCCAATACGATGCACATGCACTTCAAGTTCTCTTGCAATTTGATAGTTAATAACTGCATCCAAAGATTCTATATCCAGACCACGGGCAGCAACATCTGTGGCCACTAGAACAGAAATACTCTTATTAACAAAACGAACCAGGGTCTGATCACGATCACGCTGCTCCAGATCACCATGCAAAGCCATCACACTGAAACCAAAATAGCTGAGTTCATCAGCCACTTCCTGTGTTTCAATCTTTGTATTACAAAAAACCACAGCAGATTCAGGTTGATACTGTTGCAATAGTAAACGTAATACCGTCAAGCGATGTAAATTGTCTTCTGCTTTGAACAAGTGTTGCTGAATAGTCGAGTTATCATGAGTCGATTCCACCTGAATAGTCACCGGCTGTTTCATACTACGTTTAGCAATGGCTTTTATTTGATTGGGAAATGTGGCACTGAACATGAGAGTTTGTCGGTCATCAGAGATCCGTTCAATAATATTATCCAGTTGTGACTGAAACCCCATTTCCAACATCCGATCAGCTTCATCAAGTACCAGAAGATTCACATCATCTAATTTTAGAGTCCCCTTTCCCAAATGATCTTCAATACGTCCGGGCGTGCCCACAATAATATGAGCACCGTGTTCTAATGAACCCACTTGTGGACCAAAGGGCATTCCTCCACACAGGGTTAAGACTTTAATATTATGAATTGAACGACCCAGTTTACGTATCTCTTTAGCCACCTGATCAGCTAATTCTCGGGTAGGACAAAGAATCAGTGACTGAATACGAAAGCGTTTCACATTCAACTTTTCCAACAATCCCAGACCAAATGCAGCGGTTTTACCCGAGCCCGTCTGTGCCTGAGCAATAACGTCCTTGCCTTTTAGAATATGAGGTAAGCTTTGTTCCTGAACTGGCGTCATGGACTTGTAGCCTAAAGTAGAGAGATTCTCAATCAGGGAAGGATGTAATTTTAAGGTTGAAAAGTCAGTCTGGCTCAAGAGTCGATCCTTTATTAGTACGGTAATTAGTCAAATATCGTGGAAGGATAACATTCAGGAAGGATTCTGTCACAAAATCTTTCAAATCAATCATTTGTACAACTCAACGTCCTGTTCTCCTGATTCTTTGCCTAAAAAGAGTATTTTCCCCGTAGAAAAATACTCTTGGCATTTGTAATTAATTGTCAAATAGGCCGCAATACATTATGATAATGATTATCATTTATCTTATGATTTTGTAATTAGGATGGCTTCATGCACGAACATACTCTTGAAAATTGGCAACACTCTCATAATTTCTCAATTGACAATGAAAAAGGCAAGCAAAGAACTCTTTATGTACTAATTCTTACAGCCATCACAATGGTAGCAGAAATCATAGCGGGTACCGTATTTGGTTCAATGGCATTACTAGCCGATGGCTGGCATATGGGAACCCATGTTGCAGCATTTTTAATTACCATTTATGCCTATCACTATAGTAGCAAGCATGCGAATAACCCTGCCTATGCCTTTGGTACAGGGAAAGTCGGAGTACTGGGTGGTTTTGCCAGTGCCATTGCATTAGCTGCCGTTGCTTTAATCATGTTACTGGAATCAATACAGCGACTCGTTGACCCACAAACCATTCAATTCAATGCAGCCATCAGTGTTGCTGTTATAGGATTAGTTGTAAATGTCGTCAGTGCCATTATCCTAAAAGATGATCACCACCATCATCACGACCATAACCACGACCATGACCATGACCATCATCATGATCATAATTTACAAGCCGCATATATGCATGTAATAGCTGATGCACTAACATCTCTATTGGCTATTATTGCCTTACTCTCTGGAAAATACTTTGGTTGGCATTGGCTTGATCCAATGATGGGCATTGTTGGAGCCATTATTATTACTCGCTGGTCTTATGGCCTGCTTAAACAAACCAGCCCTATATTACTTGATGGCAGCATTGATGAAGACTATCAATTAGCAGTAAAAAATACGATAGAAAAAGACTCTGATAATAAAGTGTCAGATATTCACATCTGGAAAGTCAGTGCAAATCATTATGCGGCTATTATTTCATTAGTCACACATGAGCAAAAACCCATTGAGCATTACAAGTCATTATTGAGTGATTTTCATAAATTATCCCATACCACCATTGAAGTTTATGAATGCAAAGATAAACCGACGTTATCCACTTAAAACTTCTCATCAATGGAAGACTTAAGCAATTTATTCTCATCAATAAGCTGGC
The DNA here is from genome assembly GCA_026196615.1 of Gammaproteobacteria bacterium. GTDB lineage: Bacteria > Pseudomonadota > Gammaproteobacteria > GRL18 > GRL18 > GRL18. The sequence continues at coordinate 5,721 of JAPHSW010000177.1, forward strand.
CTGAAATAATATCAATATCAGGCTCAAGCTATTTGCTTATCTTTGCAGCTGAGATTGGAGATAAAAGTCAAATAGTCTGCATGACACTTGCAGCTCGGTATAGAGCCTTTCCTGTCATATTGGGCGCAGTTCTAGCATTTATTCTTCTTAATACACTTGCAGTGACTTTTGGTGTTACTATTGCCAGCTGGGTTCCTGAAGTCTATATATCAGCAATAGTGACCATTTTGTTTGCTGTATTTGGTCTTCATGCCTTACGCATCGAAGAAGAATCAGAAGAAGATTCTGTCAAAGTCGCCAGTAATCGAAGCCTATTGATTGCAACATTTTTACTGATATCAGTCGCAGAATTTGGTGATAAAACTCAATTAGCGGTTGTGGCTTTAAGCAGCACAAATTTACCTGCGGCTATATGGCTAGGTTCTACGTTAGCCTTAGTAACAACATCAGTCCTTGGTGTATGGGCAGGCCGTACACTATTGCAACGAATGCCCATCACTTTACTACATCGCATCAGTGGATTAATTTTTATTGCTTTTGCAATTTTTTCTGCCTATAAAACTTATATCGCTTTATGAGATACAGTATTATGAGTTATTTTCTGACCACACTGCAAATTCATTTCCACTGGGTTCAGAAAAATGAAAACGAACCCCGCCCGGAAAAGAAAAAATAGGTTTTGTAATAGTACCACCTGCTTTTTCAATTTTCTTTTGAGTGGCCTGAATGCCCTCACTATAAAAAACAATAAGCGACGCACCATTATTTGTCGATGAAAACAAATCAGATTGGTAAAAACCACCATTAAGACCTTGATCTGAAAAAGCGGTATATTCAGGACCAAAATCTTTAAATTCCCAACCAAAGACTTGTGTAAAAAACCGTTTCGTTTCTTCTAAATTAGTCGATGGAAATTCAACATAATTTATTTTTTCATGTATATTCATAAGATACATCCATTTTAGCGTTTTTATTTATTACCGAGCTTCATCTAAGGCGAGTGCACTGCCAAATCCAATCAAAAACACACCCACAACTCGATCGATAGTTATCTGAAACCGTTGTATAAAGCCTAAAACCAATTTCGTACGAACCAGTATCACAAAAAAATTCCAAACAACAAATGCTTCAAAAATAATAAAGAGTCCATAAATGATTTTATCCATTACTGGAGTTGATGGCTCAACCACTTGAGTAAAAACTGCCAGAATAAATATAGTTACTTTTGGATTTAAAACATTACACAGGAGACCATCAAGAAAAGGCCTACTTCTTTTTTTAAGAATAGACTTTTCAGTTTCATTAAAAGTTAACCCACCTCCAGAGAAAAGTGACTTCAAACCAATATAAATGAGGTATCCGGCACCGGCAAACTTCATGATTGAGTACAGTGTTGCACTTGCAGCAATGACCGCAGCAATACCAAGTATAGAAAGACCTACATGTACCAAAAGACCACAACATATCCCTGCAATACACTTCACTGCTGGCCAACGATTGTATGCACTACTATATTTCACAAGTAGTATCATATCAGGACCAGGACTCATCATTGAGACAAAGGTAATAGAGGCTAAAATTAGAAGAGTGCTTGTCATTGTTTGTCCTTATCAAAAGTCAGTTAAAAAATATAAGTATTATTTATTTTTTGGCTGTACTGGAACCTTTAGATGGATATTGAATACTATTTTTTATACTATCCAATTGCTGTGGTGAAAAGTCTGGAAATGGTAGCTCTTGTTTTTCAATCATTTCATTAATTTTCTCTTTAGCAATATTTATTGGCGTCTCATCTATTGGCATCTTTCGAGATATATTTATTTGTTGTTCTGGTATTGCCAATCTCACTCCTTCCTGGGCCAGAATTTCAAGTATGCGTAAATTAAGATCCTCTGCAATCGCTTTATACTCTTCTAAATCATTAGTATCAGTATAAGCATTGACTATAATTAAAAAACAGTCTCGTTCAATGTTTTCAAAACGAACTCTGGCAGCCATATCCAGTGTCTTAGAATGTGAAACAATCAGTGTCCGTAATTCAATCAATAAATGGCGTATTTGTTCAGGTGTTGTTTCTAAGGTGATTCTGAGTTCTTTATTGTATAAGCGTCGATCAATTTCAGAAAAGTTTTCAACACTACTGGATGCAAAAACAGAGTTAGGCACAAAAACAACGGAGCGATCCAATTTTCGAATTCTGGTTGAGCGCAAACCAACTTCTTCCACTGTTCCTGAAACATTACCGAATTGACAAAAGTCACCTGCTTGAATTGGTTTTGCAAGATACAATGTAAAGGCACCAAATACATTCTCAAGCGTTTTTTGTGCTGCTAATGCGACAGCTAAACTACCAATCCCCAGACCAGTCAAAATGGTGGCGACATTATAACCTGCTTTCTCAAACCAACTCAGGATAATGATAATAACAACCACTATTTTCAAAATAGTTACTAGAGGCCTAACAATTGATAATGTTTGCTCATTTTTTCCTGAGCGATTGATAACAACTGCAGTGACCAATTCAATAATCCCTAAGGCTAAAAAAATACCTGCCAGATAATTGAGTACCCCAGATTCCAGCCAAACTCTTGTCGTTATGGTAAGTCCAAGACTACCAATACTCATATTAATAAAGGTAAAAAATAAAAAAAGCCTTAATGGAATCCGAATGAATTGAAGCATATTCTCTTTATAATGTCTGGAAAGAGAGAAAAGCTTTTGTAAGAGCGAACGAACAAGGGCAGATAAAATCCAACTCATAATTATTATGAGCAACAAACCTATAAACTGCCAATTATACAAACCAAAAATTTCAAAATCAGGCAGATGAGTTGATATGGATTCAATAATTGGGTTATAGCCTAACTCATTCCATAATTCAGATAATTGAGAAACCGTTGTATTTGAAATCTTCCAAACTTTTCCACCCTGACCATCAGGCACTCTTTGTAGATAAATAGGGACTTGCTCTGTTCGGGTCTTGAGATAACCAATCAAATCACGATAAGCTGGTAATTTATCATTTTGATGGCCTTCAGGCTCATTACTAATCACTGACAAATCAAGAACGTGTTGTTGTTTCCAAAGAATTTGAAGATGACGCACTAAAGTTTCTGCTTGTTGCTCAGAGACTTCAGGCTCAATATATCGAAGATCCAGATAACTTGCGGCTTCTTTCCAATTATGATTATTGGCACTTTTTTTAAGGGAAATTAATGTTTTTAATGGAGTACTTTTATCTGATGTGTCATCTATGGCATCTACCTTTTCTTCACTGATCGTTTCACTTCTTTTTTCTGCTTCCGCAACATCTTTAATGGTTAATTCTTTAGCAAAAACTTGAGGGGAAACGACAATGATTGCCCATAGAAACAGTTGAATAATTTTTTTAACTATCTTTTGATCACACATTAAGTAGAATCCTTAACCTAACAATTTTTGAGGGGTACGTTCCCTTGTTTCCTAAATTCAGCTCCATATTATTGATTCATTCAATCGCTTTTTCAATCAGCAATAGACCTTCTTGAAACGAACATAGGCTTATTTTTGAAATACAGCATTGATTTAAAATGGCTAAATGTTTTTTAACAATTTGTTCAAATCCAAGTAATGAAATAGGTTGTTGTTCTTTAAACATTTCTACGATTTCTTTCTTTTGGTTGTAAAAAAGAGAATAAACATCACCATGACTATCGATGAGTTCATCACCTTTTGTATAAGGATACGAATTAAGATCAGGGTCATTAGACCATCCATCTTCATTTGCAATGTATATTAACTCATCTTCACCCAAATAATTGATGATGGCTGGCCATTGAATCATATTTTATTAACTCGCATGGACACCTAAAAGAATTTTTTTCGGATCACCACTGGCTTGATAACTAGCGTAAAGTATATATGGAAAGCCAAACATACCCCCCATAAATATACTTAAAAAGCCAAAAGTATACCCTTTGAGATTAAAACCTTCTCTCCATGATATCCAGGTCGCTAGTAAAAAAAGATGAATCAAAAAGTCTGTATTAAACTGAGTTCGCCAATCGAGAGAGAGCAAATCACCAAAATAAACCGCTGGCCAATTTATTCCGCTGGTTATTACTGTATAGATGGAGATAGTAAAAATAAGCACCGTAGAAGTGATAAGAAAAATTCGTAACACAGTCATCATAAAGCTCCTAACTTTTAATGACTATTTTATCATACCTAAAAATTCTGGATAGAATGATTTAAAGTAGAAATAGAGGTCTACGTCTTTTTTGATAATAAAGCAGAATGAGGATTCCAACACCAAATATTTCCCGTTCTTAAATGAGTTCCTCCAATCCAACGTTCCAATTCAACCCTATCCAACCAGTTTGTTTTATCAGACAATACATCAATCCCCAAAGGGGTTATAGTCAATTTTTGGTCAGGATGAATGGGAAAGTTTAGCGTCTTACCTCCTGAAAGATGTAATAAAGGAGAGGTAGCATCTATAAGCTCTTGAAGAATTTTCCAAAAACTCGCATCACCTAAAAACATTCGCTCTTCTGTTTCCTGATAACGACGAAAGACTTTTCCTGGATGAGTCTCACCTTCTGATATTATTGTTAATGCTTGTTGAGCCGTTCGAGATAAACCATTTGAACAATTTGGAAATTCTTCTAACATTCTGACAATTGCATCGCCTAAAAATGGTAATGCGGAGGTATCTGTATTCAATAGTTCATACCATTTTTCAGGGGAACTCGACCGAAAAGCAGACCAGGCCTGACTAGATAAAGTTAAATGACTTTGTGTGACTGTTGTTTCATATTTCATTATATCCTTCATCTCATCAGGAGACAGCATGCCTAAATAGCTGTCTGTACAGATGATGGATAGTTTAAATTCATTAGTCGAATGGAAATGAAACCAATCCAGTATTTGTAAAATTTGCAGTTGGTCATAAAGATCATGCTCAAACCATAGGATGACTTTCTCATATTTAGAAAATGATTTAAGTTCATTATCTCGTTCTATAAAACTTTTTTTAATATTCTCTGGAGATCCCCAATCTTGATTAATAATAAAATTAGCGCGAATCTTTGAAAGTTCTTCTAAGGTAAGATTTTCTGGAACTGGACCATCATGAAGCACATCCTGCCAGGGAAGAAATACGCCTGGTATATTTGCTTGTTTCATTATTTCAACAGCACTATCACCATTAGTAATATTTAAAATATTTTTCATGTTTTAGTTGTATAGCCTATATAGTTGAACCTGAATAATATGGTTTTAAATCGGGAGTAATTCCTGATTTACCATCATAGGTTTATTCAGACTAATAAAGTTTCTGATTAAACCCA
>JAPHSW010000120.1 GCA_026196615.1 Gammaproteobacteria bacterium
AAACCTTCATAGGTATCCCAAAAATTATTCTGCCAGTCATTATAGAAAGCTGCTCTGGGTGAGCTAGCCTGAACATCCGTTAGATTAGCTTCAAAATGATTACCATAAATAATATGCCCACCTCTTTCTCCATAAAAATAAAGTGCCACATCATTATAGATAAAATGATTATCTTTAAGAGTAATCACATTTTCAGGATTTAATGGCGCATTAGCACTCATTCCCACAGCACAATGTAAGATTTCATTCTCCAGAATCTGAACACCATAAGTTTCTTTAAAAGCCATTGCAGAGCCTGCAAAACTTCTTAAATGACTGATATGATTATTTTTTATCAATAAATCATTAGAGTAGACTAATACAATACCCGTGTTATTATGCTCAATTGAATTACCAATAATTTCATTTTCATGTGAAAAAATTAATTCAAAGCCTATACGACTGTCACGAATGTTATTACCAATAAAGCGATTAGTCAGTGAATTGGTTATATAAATATCCCTGACATTTATAAAGTCATTATTTTCAATCAAATTGTCATGTGAATACCACATTCTTAAACCATCACCTCTTAGACTCAGGGTGGTTGCCTTAGAAGAAATAGTATTATTGCGAATGATATTGTCATTGCCTGATAAAATATTGATACCAAAGAGAGTATTATCTATTGTGTTATTTTCTATAATGACTTTATCCGACTTTAAAGTGATTCCGGCATCGGTCTTATCAAAAGATTCTCCTGAGTTAGTCAAACGCAAGCCCTTGATGGTCGTATTGTCAGACTCGATAGTTAAGACACTTCCTTTTCCTTCAGCATCTATAATCACTTTACCCTGACCATCAATAGTAATTGGCCGAGTTAAAACCACAGGACCTGAATAACGTCCAGGTTCTGGGCGTAAAACACCACCTGGGGGTGTAAGTTCAACGTAGAGTTGCATTGGGGGTAAAGCGAAGGCAGGATAAATCAATAATAACAAAAACCAAAAGTGTATCAAACTTGTTATTCGTTTGGCGTATTGACTCTCATACATAACGGACGTAATCATAATTTATTAGTAATTTGACAAGTTTTCAAATATACCTTATTTACATCACAATTATCAGAGCAATAGCATCCAATATGACAAATATCATTTTTAAATGAAATTTGTCACCACTTAATTAACCATTTAATAATTTCAGGTTTTTATTAATTTTAGTGAGGTAGCGTATACCAGCTTGCTGATAAAACTTGTTATTTTTATAGTAATTACCGGGTCCAATATTATACATTTTCAAAGTACAATCCCAATTATTGCGGCAACGTTCTTTGTATCGGTTAAGAATAATAGCAGCGCATTGGACATTATTTCCGATATCAAATAAATTTTCAGCACAATCATTTTTCCAATATTTGGCAATAATTTGAGTAGGTCCTATCGCATTTTTATGGGAGACAGCTTTACTATAATAATTTGATTCAGTTCTTATTAAAGCCGCCAGCAAATCACTGGGAATATTATATTTTTCACTGACTTTAGAAATTACTTTTGTATATTGTTCTGCTTTTTTTGTATTTAATGAATAACGTTTCATCAGTTTTTCTTTTAATTTTTCTTCTTTATCATCAAGAATATAGGATAAATACTGAAACGTGTTAACCCGAGAACTTAGTTGAGTCTTTTTCTGAAAAGGGACATTTTCTACTGAAGTTTTTAATGATTGTGTTGTTGAAGCGGGAAAATAAGTTGCAAACTGATTATTGTTTTTTTGCTTATTAATCATAACATTAGCAAACACAATAAAAAAAAGTAATACAAATACAGAAAAGCCTAAAGTGATTTTACACAATAATATTTTTGTCATGGTTAGTTTCTTTTTTATTATTCATTTTTATATTAAGAATCACTACCCAGAGCATTTAGTCTCTGACGTATGTGTTTTAATGTTTGTCCCTAAACGTTTAGCACCCAAATTATTTATTAAAGCTATTCCTTTCTCTAATAAAGACAATATTCAGGTAAACGCATCGTCTGAAGGTTATTTTGCTTTTCTTTCAGGTTAATAACAATAAGGGCTTTACCTTATGAGCACCAAATTAGTACCTGATTCACATTCCATAGCTGTATTTTCAATCATAAAAAACTAAAATGTGCACAAATTACATCAAAAAGAGAATTTTAATCATGTTTCTCTTTACTATCATCAGGTGCCTGCTCACGATTTGACATACCATAATCCCTGCTCACTTCTGCCACACGTAACCGATAGTCCTTAAACACTCCACCACGTCCTTTTTTCTGTGCATTTCGATGAGTTTCCAGGTTTCTCCATATTTTAACTGCCTCTTCATCACGCCAGAATGACAATGATAGAACTTTGCCTTCTTCAACAAGACTTGAAAAACGTTCAATGGAAATAAAACCATCGATTTTTTCTAGCTGTGGCTTAAGTTCCGCAGCAATATCAAGATATTCTTCAACTTTACCTTCAGCAACAGAAACTTCAAAAATCACCGCTATCATTTTTTTTCCTTATTATCACTCATCATAAAATCCCAAAAAGTTTTAGCTGTCGAAAATTCATGACTGGCCCACCCCAAATTTAGAATGTTTCTTGAAATCAAACCATTTTTAGCATCACGATCAGCCCAACGGTGTCCGCCACCCTTCACTTTATACCAAACCACTGGTAACAAACAATTCTCCCATTGTTTAATATGAACAGTTGTATGGTCATCTTTCCATTTTCCCCATTTTTTATTGTATTTATCAGGAAGTTCTAATGACACATAATCACTTGTACACTGATTTCTTTTTAACCATACATCAATGCTTTTTTTGATACCCATATGATGTCCTCTGATCTGCTTAGGTTTGACTGGATTGACCAGTTTGCCATCTGTTAAAAACGCCGTATCCTGATCACCAAAGAAATAAATTATTTTTTGAGGTTGTTTTTGACTTGAACAAATGTCTTTTAATTCTACAGACATGGTTGCAGCAACAATACCATAGGTATAATCAGAGTGTTCAAATTCACAAGCAAGTCGTTGAGACATCAATCCTCCATTAGAAATACCTATAATCCCAACTCTTGACTGATCAATATTTAAACTTGCAAGCTGAGTAATAATATCTTTTATCAATTGAACATCTTGACTTTGGCTAGAGTCAAAATATTTTGTTGACATGCGACCATCATTCCAGAGTTTATTCGTTGCCTGAGGATAAGCAACGATGAATTGTTTGTTTTGCTGACTCAGAGAATTTAAAGCAGAGTAATTTTCTAATATCTTTGCTGAGCTACCACCACCATGCAGAGCAATAATAAGGCCAGGATTATTTATTACACCTTCAGGCACATAGAGCTGATACATTCGCTTTGTTTTTCCAGAATAAATGCATTGGCTAGAGCTTTTATTAGCTTTATATTCAACAGACAGACAAGTATTTTTAGAAGAAGTTTCTGTCCCTGATTCAACCTTTGAAAAGGCAAAATCAGATAAAGACAACAGAATAGCAGCGATTAATATAATACGAATCAAATAATTGACTTGTATTCCAACGTGACCAGGCAAGCAAAAAGTATAGAGGTAAATCACTCTCATTGCTCAAAATCTAATGGCTTTCGATTCAGCACTTTCTTACCTGTAAACATAGCAGTAATTAAACCACCGCCTTCTCGTACTTCCGTCAAAACAACAAAGAAAATATGGACAAAGATAATAAACATAAGTGTATAAGCAGAGTACAAATGTATTTTTCCAATAGGCCCTTTAAATGCTTTAAGCTCTTTAACTTTAGTTTCATTGGTTCCAGTAGGATTATATGGAATAATTGTATCTGGATTCACTCCTGAATCAGCAACATATTCAGCAAAATATGAACCTAAAGGAGGATAATAAACATCTGTTCCTGCTCTAATAATGCCTGACATAGCAAGAATAATCAGTAAGAAAAGAATAAATGATATGGCAAGTCGACCTAAAGGATTATGTCCAATAAATTGTTGTGGATTTCCCTCTTTTATTGACATTTTATAGTGACTTACTTCTTTTATAAATCCTTTTCCAGGAAAAATATATGACCATCGAGCGTATTGATTACCTATAAATCCCCATACAATCCGCACAAGTAGATTAACAGCAAATACATAACCAATAATAATATGAAGTTCTTTTAAAGCAATTTTTGCATCAATACTACTAATACCCAGTTCTTTTTTATAAAGCATAATAAGCCCTACAAAAATAAGACTGATCACCGTCATAAAATTGATCCAATGAAAAAATCTGACAGGAAAATCCCATACTTTATATTCTTTAAATATTTAAATTATCCACTCGTATCTCTCATCCATTAATAACAATTTATTATTGTCCTAAGCATATGCATAACCAGTAACAACTCTCAGTCACTACCAGCATCAAGCTAACCATACCAAATTAAGAACTGATCGACAATATGACTGAAAATACTCGTAACATTGTATTATTCCGTTTCGCCGTAACTATAAATAACAATCAACATAAATTTAACTAACTCAAGGTTATTCAAGTAATTAAATAATATTTTTTAAAAATTTATCAGAAAATGTATAAATTTGCTTATATTGATAATAGGTTCTAGAATAAAAAAAAATCAAAAAAACATTATTAATAGAATTCTTATTAGAAAGCATCAATTAACGAAAGTCATCTGGGGGGAGCTAGATTGAAACGTACTGAACAAACTCTTCTTGAGCAAATGCATATAAGTGATGTTGAAATTTTACATCGCATGGTTCTATTGAATCTAAGCAAAGAAGAATTAAATATATTATTCAGTCATAAAAATATCATCATAGAACATATTGATGAAATAGTGGATGAATTTTATGAGAAACAGACTGAAATTGATGAAATATCACTCTTAATAGGCGATGCAGATACATTAAGACGTTTACGCTCAGCTCAATGTAAATATGTTATCGACTTATTTTCTGGTAATTATGATAGTGAATACGTGAACAACAGGTTACGTATTGGCATGGTACACAAACGTATTGGAGTAGAACCCAAACTTTATCTTTCAGCAGTAAGAACTTTGAAAGAAGTCATTACAAAAATACTAAAAAAACTCATTACAAAAAGTGATATTTTAGAGCAAACCTTAGATGCTCTAGACAAACTAATCTATTTTGATACTACATTAGTATTTGATACCTATATTGATTGTTTGGTGGGTGAAATTGAAAATGCAAAAAACAAAACAGAGCGATATGCCAAAAGTTTAGAAGAAAAAGTTGCAGAAAGAACTCTGCAATTAAAAGAACAGGCTCAAAAAGATCCTCTCACTAATCTTTACAATCAAAGAGCTATGCAAGAATTTCTTAGAAGAGATCTCTTAGCCTCAAAAAGACGTCAGGTAAAACTCTCTTTAGTGTATTTTGACATTGATAAATTCAAAGATATTAATGATACATATGGTCATATTAAAGGTGATGAAGTATTAAAAAACATAGGACAGGCCATGCTTAACAATGTGAGGGATACTGATATATCATGCCGCTATGGTGGTGACGAATTTTGTATCATCTTGCCTGAATGCGGAGTACTTGAAGCCAAAATCATATGTGAAAAAATTATAAAAGAGTTTAGTAATAGATATCCTGAATATTCACTCAGTATCGGTATAACTGAAACAGGCCCAGATAAGTATTTAGATGGAGATGAACTCATTAAAAGTGCAGATAAAAAAATGTATCTGGCCAAAAAAGAAAATGGATTTCAAATAGAAATTTGAATCATCACATTACAAACAATAAAATATGTTCACAGTAATTTTTAAAAGCTGCATGAATTGTATTAGTGTGATTACCAAGGGAAACTGGCGGACTAATTACCAGGCGACTTTGTCGTATCACCATATCAGAGTTAGGCTAAACCAGCAATGATTGTGAGCGTT